>NZ_JAMYLA010000021.1:0-98106 GCF_040317725.1 Mesorhizobium sp. M1396
CGACAGCCCTTGCCTGCAACTCACGCGCTCGCAAAATCCCCGCTTCAGACCTACGCCAAAAGACAGTGTGAGATATCCGGGCTAGCGGTGCTGGCCAGAAGGCATAGAGCCACCCGCTCGGCGCTGTTCGGCCTCCGTGATGATCTGAACGATACATTGGATTGGAATTGCCCTACCATTCCGGTTCCGAACAGGAGGGGAAGATGGACAAGGTTGGGGTCGTCATGGCAGCCATGATGATGTTCGCTGCCGCGGGCGAAGCCAGCGCCCAGTGCGCGCGGGAGGGTGAAGAACTGTGCCAGGGCGGCCAGACCTATCGCTGCGAAAAAACCGGCAGCGAATTGACGCCGATCTTCCAGAATGTGCCTTGCGCGGTGCCGTCGCTGAGCGGCACCTGGGTAGGCAGCGGCCACCAGAGCCCGGCCGGCGATGCCGGGGCCGACTGGTCGATCTCCATGACGATCGAGGATGGCGGCGCGTCGATCGACTATCCGTCGCTCGGCTGCGGCGGATCCCTATCCCAGACGTCCAGGGACGATACGTCGGCGGAATACCACGAGAGCATCACCTACGGTCAGGACAAATGCATCGACGGCGGCGACATCACCGTCAGGTTCTTCAAGGGAAATCTGTCCTGGACGTGGGTTGGCCAGGCGGACGGCCAGCCCTACAATGCCGTCGCCGTCCTGAAGCGGCAGTAGCGGCCGTTCATTCCTCGTCGTCGGCGTCGAGCAGGCGTGTCGCGCGCCAGCGCGTGAGCACGATGTTGGTCTGCTCGATGACGAAGAAACGCGCCGAGTCGCGATCGTACCCTTCGGCCAGAAGTTTCTCGTAGTCGGTGTGCATGTGGCGGATATGGGCAATCGTCGCCAGCCATACAGCGATGCCCGGCGGCAAGGTTTTCATGTGGACCGCGCCGGCGTCTGTGCGGATCTTCTCCATGTCGGCATAGGGCGCCAGCGGCAGCAGTGCCGTCAGCGCCTTGGCGATGGCGCGGCGTCGGCCGGTAGGCGCCGTCATCGCCGCACCCGATTGGCCTCGTCGCGCCCTTCGATGGTCGCCTCCGATATGGCGTCGGTCGAGGCAAAATAAGGCTTGATGTCGATGACCGGCGTGCCGTCGAGCACGTCGATGGCGTCGAGATCGATGCGGCCGGTGTTTTGGTCGAGTGCGACGAGCCTAACCATATGCAGCCCGATGGGGTTCGGGCGGGCAGGGGAGCGCAGCGAAAACACGCCTCTCGCTTCAGCCGCATGGCGCGGTTTCTGCACAATCAGATCACGCGGCGCGTGATGCAGCCAGGAGAGGATGATGACGTGGCTGGCGCGCTCCAGTCCTTGCAGGCCATCGCGATAAAGCGCGTCGATGGTCAGCACCGCGGGCTGTCCGGTTTCGCGCGCGGCATGCATGTTCTTCGGGCAGGACTCCCGCGTTATCCATGGCGAGGCGATGCGGCCGATGAAGACGATGCCGCCATCCGTCGGCATCGATGCCGGATCGTTTTCCAGCCTACGCTCGCCTTCGCGTTCCTCGAACATCTCACGCGATCCGGTCATTCTGCCCTCGTTTTCTGCGTGTGCAGGTCGTTGTCCCAAACCGCAACGCACTTTTGGAGAACAGGCACCGAGCGGCCACGCAAGCGCCATTTTCTTGTCCGGAAGCGACATAGCGCTTGCAAGGTTTTGAAAATCGACATAAACATATGTTTATATCTTTTCAAAGAGAATACGCTGATGCATGTCTCGCTCGACACCATGGTGGATACATTGAAGGCGGCCGCCGAATCCAGCCGTCTGCGCATACTGGCACTGTTGTCGCGCGGCGACCTCACCGTTTCCGATCTTACCGAAATTCTCGGCCAGTCGCAGCCGCGCGTTTCGCGGCACCTGAAGCTCTTGCTGGAAGCCGGGCTGATCGGCCGCTACCAGGAAGGGTCTTGGGCCTTCTTCCGCCTGTCGGATGCGGATTCCGCGCGGGACTTCGTCATGGGGCTGGTTTCCGGCATTCGCGGTGCTGATCCGCAGGTCGTGCGCGATCTCGAGCGGCTGGCCTCGGTCAAGCGCAAGCGGCAGGACCGGGCGGTCGAGTATTTTTCCGTGAATGCGGCGAGTTGGGACCATATCCGCTCGCTGCATGTGCCGGACCGCGCCGTCGAAGCCGCAATGCTGAAGCTGGTCGGCAAGCGGCCGTTCCAGTCCATGCTGGATCTCGGAACCGGCACCGGGCGGCTGCTCGAAATCTTCTCGCCGCTCTACCGGCGCGGTGTCGGCATCGACATGTCGCGCGAGATGCTGACCGTGGCGCGCGCCAATCTCGACAAGGCCGGCGTTTCGAATGCGCAGGTGCGGCAGGGCGACATCTTCGCGCCGCCGGTCGAGCGCGATGCCTTCGATCTCGTCACCATCCATCAGGTGCTGCACTATCTCGACGATCCCGCCCGCGCCATCCATGAGGCGGCGCGGCTTTTGCGCCCGGCCGGGCGCCTGGTCATCGTCGACTTCGCGCCGCACACGCTGGAATTCCTGCGCGACGAGCACGCGCATATGCGGCTCGGCTTTTCCGACCGGCAGATCGCCGACTGGTTCGAGGAAGCCGGCCTCGATCTCGAAGACAGCCAGGAATTCGAGCCGCGCGGCGGTAACGAGGCCAGGCTCACGGTGAAACTCTGGCTCGGCCGCGACCGGCGCCTGCTGATCGCCGATCCTTCCAACGACAGCAAGCAGATAAGGGAAATCGCCTGATGAACCAGTTCCGCTTTTCCCGCCGCCCCGACATCGGTGACAAGGTCAGGGTTTCCTTCGAATTCTTCCCGCCGAAGACCGACGACATGGAGGCCAAGCTTTGGGACACAGTCACAAGGCTGGAGCCGCTGAAGCCGAAATTCGTCTCGGTCACCTACGGCGCCGGCGGCTCGACACGTGAGCGCACCGCGCGCACCGTGAAGCGCATCCTGACGGAAACCGATATTCCTGCCGCGGCGCATCTGACCTGCGTTGGTGCAACGCGCGAAGAGGTCGACGCGGTCATCCAGGATTACAAGTCAATCGGCATCAACCGGTTCGTGGCGCTGCGCGGCGACCCGGCCTCCGGCGTCGGCGAACCCTATCGCCCGCACCCCGGTGGCTACGAGAATGGCGCGGAACTGGTCGCCGGGCTTAAGTCGATCGCGGATTTCGACATCTCCGTCGCGGCTTACCCGGAGAAGCATCCGCAGAGCCCCGATTTCGCCACCGACATCGAGATGCTGAAACGCAAGGTCGACAATGGCGCGACGCGCGCCATCACTCAGTTCTTCTTCGACAATGATCTCTACGAGCGCTATGTCGAGCGCGTCCGCCGCGCCGGCATCTACATCCCCATCGTGCCGGGCATCCAGCCGGTTCACAGTTTCAAGCAAGTCGCGAACTTTTCCGCGAGGGCGGGCGCGCATGTGCCCGGCTGGCTGGCGGAACGGTTCGAGGGCCTTGACCGAGACCCGCAGACGCATGCGCTGGTGGCGTCGGCGGTGGCCGCCGAACAGGTCATGGATCTGGTCGAGCGCGGTGTCGGCGATTTCCACTTCTACACGATGAACCGGGCCGATCTGGTCTTTGCCATCTGCCATATGATCGGCATCCGCTCGCATGAGGCAGCGGCCGCTGGATCAGCCGCCGCATGACCCAGGCTCAACAACAAAAGGCCGGGAAAACCCGGCCTTTTGAATTGGTTGGACTATTTTGGGTGCTGGTCTTCCCCGCTTTGGCGGTCAGGGAAGGAAGCCCATAATGAGCGCTCCGATAAAGGCGAACGCAGCACAGATCATCAATGCGTTGATAGGCCTCGTAAGTCCCATGACATAGCCTCCTCTTAAAGAGCTATGCCTACGAGTCTAGGTTCATTTGTGCCACAGGCAAGCGGAAAATATGCTGCATTGCGACGTGATTGTGAAATTCGCGACCCGCCTTTTGCCGTTAGGCATTGAAACTCCTAGGCAAAAACCGGCTTCGGGCCTGTGAATAAATTATGGCGGTGATGTGTCTCTGTCGTGTCATGGCAGCGTACCCCCCGCGAAAGCCGAATTCGACTTTGGCGATGCGGCGCCTCCAGTTGGACGCACGGCTAACGTCTTCCGAACAGTCGCCCGTCGATGGTGACGAGGCCAAGGGCGATCATCACCACGCCGCCGATTTCGAACAGTTCGAGCCGCTCGCCAAGGAACAGGAAGCCGAGCAGCATGGCGCTGGCCGGCACGATGAGCGTGACCAGCGAAGCGTTGGTGGCGCCGGCCGAAGCGACGATGTTGAAATAGAGGATGTAGGCGAAGGCGGTGGACAAAAGCGCCAGCGCCAGCACCGCGGCCCAGACCGGCGGCGAGGCCAGGAACAGGCCTGATGGACCATAGGTGAAGAGCACGATCGGGATCATGATGATGGTCGAGGCGGTCAATTGTCCGGTGGCGATGACCGGCGATGGCACGCCCTTGAAGCGACGAGCGACCATCAGGGCGATGCCATAGGACAGCGAAGCGCCGATCAGCGCGAATTTGGCCCAGACCGGGCCGCCGAGTCCGGCAAGCAGGCCGGGGCCGATCATGACAGCCGTTCCGGCGATGCCGAGCGCAATGCCGGCGAGCTTGTTCCAGGAGAGCTTTTCGTCCGATGTCAGCGCATTGGCGAGGATCAATGTCCAGAACGGCGTCGTCGCGTTGAGCACCGAGGCGATGCCGGCGCCAAGCTCCGTCTGGCCGGCGAAGATCAGCGAGAAGGGCACGACGTTGTTGGTGAGTGCCAGCAGGAAGAACAGGCCGGCATGCGGAAGCGCGAGTCGGAAGGAGGGGCCACGCAGGCCGAGATAGATATGCAGCGCGACCGCCGCGATGGCGACGCGAAACAGCACCAGCACCAGCGGATGGAGTTCCGCCACCGCGATGCGGGCGAAGAAGAACGAGCCGCCCCAAATTGCACCGAGCAGCAGGAGCTGGCCCCAGTCCTTGAACACCATCGGCCCGCGTGATGCAGTCGCCCCGGCTATCGCCATGTGAATCGCTCTCCCCCAGACGGCCTGAATGCCAACCGGTCAGGCGAAACGCATATCGGGTTAGGCCGCAAGGGCCACCCGAAACCTGATTGATGGCAAGCCTTCACGCCAAGACCTAGCGCCGCTGCGTCAGGGCCGCGAGACACAGAATTGTTTTCATTAGCCGCTAGCTTGGATTAATTGTGCGCAGGCTAGGTCAAGGATTCGTCGATGCAGCGATTCGAAAATGCCCGCGAGGCGGCACTGGCGCTTCGTCCGGACGATCCGGTCTATTGCTTCCGCCCGCGGGTGCTGATGGCCGATGCCAAACAGTTCATGGGCATGTTCCCCGGCAAGACCGCCTATGCGGTCAAGACCAACGGCGAGCAGATCGTGCTGAAGACCCTGGTGGAGGCCGGCGTCAAGGCTTTCGACGTGGCTTCGCCGGGGGAGTTCGCCGCCGTGCGCGCGGTGTCCGCCGATGCCGAGATGCTCTACATGCACCCGGTCAAGGCGCAGTCGGACATCAAGCTGGCGCTGGAGAAGTACGGCATTCGCGTCATTTCGCTCGACCATGAGGACGAGATCACCAAGCTGACCCGCGTGGTGCGGGCGCTCGACGTCGATCCGGGCTCGATCAGCGTCTTCGTGCGGGTGCAGACCAAGGGGCTTGCCGCCTACGAACTGTCGAAGAAGTTCGGCGCCGGGCCGGCCTATGCCGTCGAACTCGCCGAGCGGCTGAACCGCACCGGCTACAAGGTTGGCCTGTGTTTCCATGTCGGCAGCCAGATCGAGGATCCCGATACCTATGAGCGGGCGCTAGCGTCGGCCGACTGGGTGCGCAACCGGCTGACCTTCGATATTGCCGGGCTCGATGTCGGCGGCGGCTTTCCCGCCGAATACGGCCATGACCCGAACCGCAAGCAGATCGAGATGCCGTCGCTCGGCCAGATCATGTCGCGGCTGTCGGGCGATCTCAAGGAGTACCAGTTCGATCAGATGCCATTGGTGGCCGAGCCGGGCAGGGTGATCGTGGCGCGTTGCCTGTCGCTGATCGTGCGCGTGCTGCTGCGCAAGGGCAAACGGCTCTACATCAATGACGGCATCTGGGCATCGCTGTCGGATTCATGGACCGGCAAGATCACGCTGCCGGCGCGTTTCATTCCCGATCCGGCAATCCGCTCGCGCAATGGCGAGGAAAAGAACATCGTGCCGTTCAAGGTCTGCGGGGCGACCTGCGATTCCGTCGACATCCTGTCGCGGCCGTTCTGGCTGCCGGAGACGGTCGACACCGGCGACTGGATCGAGATCGGCCATATCGGCGCCTATTCGCTGTCGCTGAGGACCCGCTTCAACGGCTTTTACCCAGACACCTTCGTCGAGGTGACGACGCCCTTCGACGAGGGCGACGTGCCGCAGGGGTTCGCGAGTCTGGAGACGATGGCGGACTAGCGAATAGGGAATAGGGAATAGGGAATAGGGAATAGGGAATAGGGAATAGGGAATAGGGGTGGCAGTCACTGCTTTCGGAGTAATTTTCTACTGCCTACTGCCTACTGCCTACTGCCTACTGCCTACTGCCTACTGCTTACAATTTCGCCAGCAGATCCGGCGTCGGCCAGCCATCCACGGGCAGGCCAAGCCGCATCTGCTCCTTGCGGATCGCTTCACGGGTGTTGGTGCCGAGAATGCCGTCGACGGTGCCGACGTCGTAGCCCCTGGCTTCGAGCTTTGTCTGCAAAGCCTTCATCTGCTCGTTGTCGAGACCAGTTTCGGGATTGCGCGGGTCGAATTGCTTTGCCCCGCCCAGCCGTGCGGCGAGATTTGCCGCGGTCAGCGCATAGGTGAAGGACTGGTTCCATTCGAGATAGACGTCGAAATTGTCATAGGCAAGGAAGGCGGGCCCCTTGCGGCCCATGGGCAGCGCCAGGCCGGCCTTGAGGCCGTTGTCGATGAGCGGCGTACCGTCGGGGTTGGTGACGCCCCATTGGGCCCATTGCGATAGCGGCAGCTTGTTGGTGCGGCCGGTCTGGTCCCACGGCATGTCTTCGGGCACGCGGACTTCCTGGATCCAGGGTTCGTCGCGTTTCCAGCCCCGCGACAGCACCTTGTTGGCGGTGGTCATGATCACGTCCGGCACGCTGCCGCGCAGGTCCACCTTGCCATCGCCATCGCCGTCGACGCCGCGCGCCAGATAGTCGGAAGGCAGGATCTGCGTCTGGCCGATCTCGCCGGCCCAGGCACCCTTGACGTCGGCCGGCACCACGCCGCGATCGATCAATTGCAGAAGCGGTATCAACTGAGGCCGGAACAGTTGCGGGCGGCGGCAATCATGGGAAAGCGTCACCAGGGCGCTCAGCGTGTGGAAATCGCCCTGCACGGCGCCGAAATCGGTCTCCAGCGCCCAGAAGGCGGCGATGATCGGCGCCTGGACACCGAACTGCTGATCGGCGCGGGCGAAGACATCGGCGTATTTCGTCAGGTTCGCCGCACCTTGCTTCAGCCGGTAAGCCGAGATCATGCGGTTGGAGAATTCGATGAAGGTCTGGGTGAAGACGCCCTGGGCACGGTCGCGTGCCAGAACCTTCTCGTCTATGGTGGCGTCCTCCAGTGCGTCGAGACCGACGGGGCCGACGCCAGCCGCCTTGGCTTCCACCGCCACGCCCTGCTTCCAGGCTTCGAAGTCGCCGCCGCATTCCTGCGCCATCGCCGGCAAGGCCGTGGCGCACAGGGTGAGCGCAGCGAGGGCTCGAGAACGCAGTCGCATCAGCTTCCTTTCGAAACGAATGGGGGCATTTTGTCGTGCTTCGCCGGGAAGCCCAACGCCCTGAATTACCGGCGGTTGCACTCTTTACCGCAGGCAGTGTCGAAAGCAGGCGGCAGCCCCGGTGTCAACGGTTCTTCTGCCCTAGCCTCTTGTTGCAGCCGACTTCGCTGCCGTTGAACCCGGTGTCAGCGGGTGTTCTGCCGCAGCCACTTGTTCCAGGCGGCTTCGCTGCCGTTGAAGACGTTGATGTCGGACTTGCCGGTCATGCCCGGAACGATGCCGGTTCCGGTGTACTGCCAGAAGGTGAAAGGGTGACTGCCATACTTTTCGCGCGGATGGCCGGCGACGGAGCGCAGCCAATAGGGGTAGCCGCGGAAGCTCGACAGCTCGTTGTCCTCGAAGAAGTCGACCGAGGTGTAGATGATCGGCTTCTTGCCGTAGTGCCGTTCGACGATTTCGAGGAAGGTGCTCATCTCCGCGCGCACGGTGGCCGCGTCGGGACGCAGCCTGCAGGTCGGCGATTGCGGGTTCCATTCCATGTCGAGAACCGGCGGCATTGCCGAGCGATCGACGGGGACGTTGCGGATGAACCAGCGCGCCTGCACGGCAGCCGGGGTGCAGAAATAGTAGAAGTGATAGGCGGCTCGCGGAATCCCGTTGGCCTTCGTGCGCGCCCAATGCTCGTTGAAGTGCTCGTCGAAACGGTCGCCGCCCTCGGTCGCCTTGATGAAGGCGAAAGAGATGCCGCCGGCCCTGGCTGCCGGCCAATCGACCGAGGTCTGGTATTTGGAGACATCGGTGCCGTGGACGGCGTAGCTCCACGGCGCGCCGCTTTCCCATTCATGCGGCTTGGAATCGGCAAAGCGCGGCGCGCGCACGGCGACCGCCAGGCTGTTCGACGCGGACGGCGACAGCGGCGAGAGGTCGTCAATGGTCGAACAGGCGCCAAGCAGCGTCAGTATGAAAAGGACCGCAAGACGGCGCATCGCAACTCCCGAGCCGGATTCAGCCGGTCGCTGATGGGTCTTGTTGCGGGTGGCCCCCTCGACTGGCCTCTCCGAGCGATCGCCCCACAGCATCGCCCCAACCTATCCTGTGATCGCCGATCATGGTTGATAATCCGTTGACGGCGCTCGACAAGCACCATGATTTGCGAAAGCAATGGCGGCAAATCGATGACAAAAGGTCGGGCAGGGCCTTGGAGGAAAAGAAAAGAAATGCGGATCGTTGTCAAGATCGTCAAAGGGCTGCTTGGCCTGATCGTGCTGGCGATCGCAGCGCTTTTTGCCTGGCTTTATATCGCGCCGCCGGAATTGATCCGCGTCGGCTCTGGCTACTCGGCCAAGATCGTCTGTTCGAACGTCTTCATCGCCGGTCGTGACGCCAATGAGGTGCTAGCCGTCGATGTGCAGGCGCCAGGGCACCCGCTGCTGCGGCTGATGCGGGTCTCGGTGGACAAGAACAGGGGAACGGTCTCCGCGGGCTTGCTTGGTTTCCTCGGCAAGAGCGTCGCCGTCGCACGTGATGGGCTGGGCTGCGCTTCGGTCCCCGACGGCGACGTCGGCAAGGTTCGGCGGACGGCAATCCATGCGGAGCCCTCGGCGGTCAGCCAGGATGCGCTTTGGCCGGAAGGTGAGCGGATCGAGGCATCACAGGACCCGCTGATTGCTGAGTTGCTGGACGATGCGGCACTGACCGGCCCTGGGATGCGTGCGGTGGTGGTGGTCAAGAACGGTCGTGTCATCGCCGAGCGCTATGGCGACGGCTTTTCCGCCAAGACGCCGCTGCTCGGATGGTCGATGACCAAGACGGTGAACGCCGCCATCGTCGGCACGCTGGTCAAGGACGGCAAGATGACCTTTACCGACAAGGGACTGTTCGGGCCGTGGAAGGCGGACGGCCGCAGTGCCATCAGCCTTGCCGACATGATGGCGATGTCGAGCGGGCTGGAGTTCAATGAGGATTATGGCGACGTCGCCGACGTCACGCGCATGCTCTATCTCGAGCCTGATATGGCGGGCTTTGCCGAATCAAAGCCGCTGACGGCCGAGGTCGGCAAATTGTTTTCCTATTCGAGCGGCACGGCGGTGATGCTGTCGCGCCTCTGGCAGGACGCGGTCGGCGACAAGGCCAAGGCGCTGACGTGGCCGCGCACCGCGCTGTTCGAGCCGCTCGGCATGCACCGCGCGGTGCTCGAGACCGACGAGCACGGCACTTTTGTCGGCTCTTCCTATCTCTACACAACCGCGCGTGACTGGGCGCGCTTCGGTCAGTTCCTGCTGCAAAGCGGGGTGTGGAACGGCAACCAAATCCTGCCGGCCGGCTTCGTCGACTGGATGCGGGAGCCGGCATCGGCGTCGAAAGTCTACGGCAAGGGCCAGGTGTGGATCGAGGCCCCGGGCGATGAGGAAAACCCCGGCGCCGGCGTTGCCGCCGGACTGCCCAAGGACACCTATTGGATGGAAGGTCATGACGGGCAGACGGTCGCCATCATTCCCTCGGAGCAACTAGTGGTGGTGCGGCTGGGGCTGACGCCGGCCAAGCTCGGCTACCGGCCGCAGACGATGGTGGGGGCGCTGGTGAAGGCGCTGCATTAGAACTAGCGCACCGCAACTCTTGCTATGCAGCTGTCGCCAAAGGCTTGGCGCGATCAACCCGCGCCCGCTCGTCGGGTGAGTTCATGACCTGCCAAAGATCGCTGCGGCGCTGGACGTTCAACCAGAAGTCCGGGCTGTTGCCGAATACCCGCGCCAGAATGAGCGCGGTGGCGGCCGTCATGTTGCGGCGGTCGTTGCACAATTCGTTCACATGCTTGCGCTGGACCCCCATCGCCTCGGCCAAAGCCGCCTGCGTCAGGCCAAGCGGCTGCATGAATTCTTCCGTGAGAATTTCGCCAACCGTTACTGGCTTGCGTGCGGTCATCAACATGTCTCACCTCACCATGGCTGTGGTCGTCGAGATAGATGTCCGACGCCTCACCGCGGCCGCCGTCCCAGCGGAAGACCAGCCGCCATTGCTTGTTGACGCGTATTGAATGGAAGCCTTCGAGATTGCCGCGCAGCTTCTCGAAATGGTTGCTGGGCGGCACACGCAAATCCTGATCGATCATCGCGTCGTCAATCATCTGGAGCTTGCGGAACAAACGGCTTTCGAGATCGGACGGAATGTTGCGAGAGTGGGTGTCTTCCACGAAGAAGGCCCGCAGCCATTCATCCCTAAAACCGACGATCATCACATGCTTCCATGCATGTGAGATAATGTACCGTTCTCGGGGTCATCTGGCAATGTAGATCCGACTGATCGCGGCTGCCTCGCCCTTGCATGCGCTTGCCACGGCAATGTTCAGATGGCGATCTTGATAACCGCCAGCCAGGCATAACCGCGATAAAGCGTGCGGAAACGGAAGCTTGCGCTGGTTCGCCGAGATTCCGAATCCAGGATCTCGCGCAGCGATTCACGCGGCGCGACGTGGAATTTTTTGAGCCAGCCGCGCAGCAAGGCCCGGAACCAGGGTGGCAGGCCTTCCTGCTGGCCGAAATCGACAATGTGCAGCGAACCGGTCGGTGACAGCGCGGCAAGTGCCGCCGATACCGTCTTTTCCCAGCCGGGGATCATCGACAGCGAGTAGGACACGAAGATGCGGTCGAACCGTTCGATGCCGAAGAGTGCCTTCGCATCGAAGTCGGTGGCGTCGCCCCTTGCCAGCAGGACGCGGCCGGACAGGCCATCGCGCGTCATTGCGGCGCGCGCCGTCTCCAGCATTTCGGCAGAGATATCGAGGCCGAAGAAGCGCGCGTCGGGATAGCGGCGCGCGGCCTGGATGATGTTGCGGCCGGTGCCGCAGCCGAGTTCAAGCACGGTGCCGCCGGCCGGCACATCAAGCTCCGCGATCAGCCGGTCGCGGCCGAGCAGGTAGTATTTGCGGGTCAGGTCGTAGATGTGGCGCTGCCAGCGGTAGACGCCGTCCATCAATTCGGCATGGTTTGCCTTAAATTCGGGGCTGGCCGGCAGCTCGTTCGTGCTCATGCCGCACGCTTCACATAGAGGTGGAAGCCGCCATAGATGGCCGAGCGGTCGCGGGCCGAGAATTCCCGCGACGCCTCGTCCTGATAGGCCCACTGGTCAAGCAGCGAACTGGAGACCCGGCCGGGCAGCAGGCTGGGCTCGGCGGCGGTGCGGAAGATGACGCGGGCGCCGGCCGACGCGGTGCGCGTGATTTCCGCCCACAGTGCGTTGAGCTGTTCATCGGTCATCCAGTCCTGCGCATCGAGCAGGATGAATCGGTCGACCGCGCCGGCATCCTTGCCGGCGAGGAATTCGATCAAATTGGCATGGTGGATGGCAACGCGGTCGACATTGCCGCGGATGGCCTCGTAGTTCTGCTTTTCGAGATAGGCGGGCAGGGCGGCCTCGCCGGGGTTCGGATAGCGCCGGGCGAAGGCCTGCCAGGCGAAGTAGTTGTTCCGCAGCGGAAAATCGCAAGCGAGCTTTTCCAGCCGGGCTTTCAGCACGCTGGCCATCGTGCCGTCGCCCGAGGTGATCAGCGAATCGTACTGCGCCGGCGGAATGCCGAGGCCGAACAGCGAGGCCTTGCGCGACATCGCCCATTTCAAAAGCTTCCTGTCGAAGACCGGTGCCAACTCCTCATGGAAGAAGCGACGCTGCTCGCCGATGTTGCGAGCCTGCATGATGCCGGCTGGGTCGACGCCGAAGAACTTTGCCGTGCGATGGCCCATGGCGATGAACAGGCCAAGCAGGCCGGTCTGATAGAAATTGCGGTCGAAGACGGCGATGCGCCTGATGCCGCGCCAGTTGCGGCGCTCCCAGTAGTGACGGCTAACCGGGTCGAGATGCGGCGCGATGAAACGGTCGTAGGCTTGCGAATTGTGGCTGGTGTCGGCGGCGCCGAAGAAGCGGAACAGATCGCCCTGCGAAGGCAAATGACGCACCGCCTCCAGCTTCATGCGGTTCAGCGCGATGTGGGCGGCGTTGAGATCGACGGCATCGACCCGTGCCGGTGAGCGGGTGAGGTAGGCCAGGATGTTGCAGCCGCCCGAGGCGATAGTGACGACCCGGTGACCCTGGCCAAGCTGCATCGCCTCCATGTCGACGTCGGGGTCTTCCCAGATCTGCGGATAGACGAGGCCGGAAAACAGGAAGGCGAACAACCGCTCCGAAATGCCTGCCTTCGACAGCGGACGGTTCTGGTAGACGGCCTTTCCAACTTCCTTGCCGCGGCGAAAAACCAGATCTGCGGAGATGTCCGTCATGGAAGATGATTCCCCATTTGCTTTGCCGCAAGCGGGTAACCCAGGGTGATGACAGGCCGGTGACAGCCTGTTGATGCCTGCTTACGGCTTGCCGAACCCGCCCGGCGTCGGCGTCGTCAGGATGACGGCGTCGCCGGCTTGCAGCACGGTCTGGTCGCAGGCTTTCAGCATCTCGATCGTGCCGTCCTTGCGGCGGACCTTGGTCGAGCCGACCTCGCCGTCGCCGCCTCCGTCCAGGCCTTGCGGCGGACGGTTGCGGTGCGAGGACAGGATCGCGCATTCCATCTTTTCGAGGAAGCGGATGGTGCGCTTGGTGCCGTCGCCGGCGTTCCATTTGCCCTTGCCGCCGGAACCTTCCCGAATATGGAAATCCTCGAGCAGCACGGGAAAGCGCAGCTCCAGCACTTCGGGATCGGTGAGGCGCGAATTGGTCATGTGGGTGTGGACGCCGGAGGTGCCGGCAAAGCCGCGGCCGGAGTTCATCTGGCCGGCCGGCGAGCCGGAACAGATCGTCTCGTAATATTGGTACGTCTTGTTGCCGAAGGTCAGGTTGTTCATCGTGCCTTGCGCGTTGGCCATGGCGCCCATGGCGCCGAACAGCGCATTGGTGACGTGCTGCGAGGTCTCGACATTGCCGGCGACGACAGCGGCGGGGTAGGCGGGTTTCAGCATGCAGCCATCGGGAATGATGATGTTGATTGGCCGCAGACACCCGGCATTCATCGGGATCATGTCCTCGACCATGACGCGGAAGGCATAGAGCACGGCCGCGCGGGCGACCGGCTCGGGCGCGTTGAAATTGTTCTTCATGACCGGCGACGTGCCGGTGAAGTCCACGGTCGCCTCGCGCCTTTTTCGGTCGACCGTGATCTTGACCTTGATGATCTGTCCGGTGTCGGTCGGGTATTCGTACTCAGAACTATCCGGCAGCCGCTCCAGCACGCGGCGCACACTTGCGGCGGCATTGTCCTGGACATGGCCCATATAGGCTTCGACGACATCCAGGCCGAAATGCGCGACCATCTTGCGCAGTTCGGCGACACCCTTCTCGTTGGCGGCGATTTGCGCCTTGAGGTCGGCGATGTTCTGGTGCGGATTGCGGGCCGGGTAAGGATGGTCGGTGAGCAGCGTCTCCAGCTCCTTCTCGCGGAAGCGGCCACGATCGACGATACGGAAATTGTCGAACAGCACGCCTTCCTCGTCGACGGTGGTGGCAAGCGGCGTCATCGAACCGGGTGCCGTGCCGCCGATGTCGGCATGATGGCCGCGCGAGGCGGCCCAGAAGAGGATTTCCTCCCCCCTTGAGGGGGAGGTGGCGGCGAAGCCGCCGGATGGGGCCGTTGCGGCAGTGCTCGACGTTCTGGCGATGCCTTCTGAGAGGACCCCACCCGGCCGCTGCGCGGCCACCCTCCCCTCGAGGGGGAGGGAAAACACCGGCGTCACCACGGTGATGTCGGGCAGGTGCGTGCCGCCATTGTAGGGCGCGTTGAGGGCAAAGACGTCGCCGGGGTGGATGTCGCCGGAATTCAGCCGGATGATGGTTTCGACCGAACGGTCCATCGATCCGAGATGCACCGGCATGTGCGGCGCATTGGCGACCAGCGCACCGGTACGGTCGAAGACGGCGCAGGAGAAATCCAGCCTTTCCTTGATGTTGACGGAGTAGGCGGTGTTCTGCAGCGTCACGCCCATCTGTTCGGCGATCGACATGAACAGGTTGTTGAAGACCTCCAGCATGACCGGGTCGGCTTCGGTGCCGAGCGCTGCCTGCCGGCGCTTTTTCTCGACGCGGCGCAGGAGCACATGGTTCCTGGGGGTGATTTCAGCGTGCCAGCCCGGCTCGATGACGATCGTCTGGTTCGGTTCGATGATCAAGGCAGGACCTGCAACCGTATTTCCCGGCCTCAGCGCCTCGCGGCGGAAGATGCCTGAAGCACGCCACTCACCCTCGGTGAAGATTTCGCGGGTCTGCGAAGGGCTTACGGCAAGGTTTTCGGTTTGCGATTCACTCTCGTCGCGGCCAGTGCCGCCGGTATCGGTGCCTTCGACGCCGACGATCTCGACGATCATCGGCTTGTCGTCATAGACGAAACCGAACTGCGCCTTGTGGGCGATTTCGAAATCGCGCTTGGCCTGGAAAATCGAGTCTTCCCCGAAATTCACCGGCAGTGTCGTGTCGGTGCCGTCATAACGAATATGCAGCACGGGCTTCGCGGCAACCGTATCCTCGGCGATGCCTTGTGCCGCGAGTTCGGCGATGACGGCTTTTTTCAAGGTGGCAATGAGGTTGCCGATCTCCGTTCTGGACTCTTCGGCAAGCGGCTTCAGCAGCGCCTGCTGGCGCGAGGCAAAAACCGAGGACAGGCCAATGCCGTAGGCCGACAGCAGGCCGGAGAAGGGGTGGATCAGCACCGCCTCCATGCCGAGCGCGTCAGCGACCAGGCAAGCGTGCTGGCCGCCTGCGCCACCGAAGCAGTTCAGGAGATATTCGGTGACGTCGTAGCCGCGCTGGACGGAAATCTTCTTGATGGCGTTAGCCATGTTCTCAACGGCAATGGTGACGAACCCTTCGGCGACCGCCTCGGGCGTACGGCCATCGCCGATTTCGGCGGCCAGCATGGCGAATTTTGCCTGCACCGTCTCGACATCGAGCGGCTGGTCCTGGCCGGGTCCGAAGATGGCCGGGAAGAAATCGGGCTGCAGCTTGCCCAGCATGACATTGGCGTCGGTGACGGCGAGCGGGCCGCCGCGCCGGTAGGCGGCCGGGCCGGGATTGGCGCCAGCCGAGTCAGGTCCGGCACGGAAGCGGCCGGCCTCGTAATGCAGGATCGAGCCGCCACCGGCGGCGACGGTGTGGATGCGCATCATCGGCGCGCGGATGCGCACTCCGGCGACCTCGGTGTCGAAGGCGCGCTCATACTCGCCGTCATAATGGGCGACGTCGGTGGAGGTGCCGCCCATGTCGAAGCCGATGACCTTGCCGAAACCGGCGAGCCTGGCTGTCTCGACCATGCCGACGACGCCGCCGGCCGGACCCGAGAGCAGCGCGTCCTTGCCCTGGAACATGTCGGCGGCGGTCAGCCCGCCGGACGACATCATGAACATGAGGCGGGGGGATTGGCTGATCTCCCCCCTTGTGGGGGAGATGCCCGGCAGGGCAGAGGGGGGCGTGACAGAACGAGGCGTCGGCGGGACAGCGCCCCCCTCTGTCGGCTTCGCCGACATCTCCCCCACAAGGGGGGAGATTGGCGCCGCGCCCAACTCTCCCGCCACCCTCCGTACATATCTCGACAGGATCGGCGACAGATAGGCGTCGACCACCGTGGTGTCACCGCGGCCGACCAGCTTGATCAGCGGCGAGACCTCATGGCTGACCGAGACCTGGGCGAAACCAAGTTTGCGGCAGACTTTTGCCACCGCCTTCTCGTGGTCGGGATATTTCCAGGCATGCATGAAGACAATGGCCACGGCATCGATGCCATCGGCTTTCGCCTGTTCGATCGCCGGCCGGCAGGCGGCGATGTCGAGCAATTGTTCGACGCGGCCATCGGCGCGCACACGCTCGTTGACCTCGATGACGCGCTCGTAGAGCTGTTCGGGAAGGATGATCTCCTTGGCGAAGATGTCCGGGCGCGCCTGATAGGCGATCTTCAGCGCATCGCGAAAGCCCTTGGTGATGAGCAAAAGGACGCGGTCGCCCTTGCGCTCCAGCAGCGCATTGGTGGCGACCGTGGTGCCCATCTTGATGTCGCCGATCAGACCGGGCGGAATCGCGTCGCCGCAGGACAGGCCGAGAAGGTCGCGAATGCCCTGGATGGCGGCATCGGTATAGGCCTCGGGATTTTCGGAGAGAAGCTTGCGGGGATGCAGGCCGCCTTGCGGGTCGAGGCCGATGACATCGGTGAACGTGCCGCCGCGGTCGATCCAGAAATCCCATTTTTCGGTCATGACAGCCCTGGCACTTTTCTGCTCGATCCGTGGTTCAGCACATTCTGTTAGTTCGCCATCGCCCGGCCGGCAATCGCAAATGGACCAGACGATGTTACATGCGGAAACGCAACGTTACGAAACTCATGGCCATCTGATGCATTTCCCCTTCGACCGTTCACGGCAACGTGAGCGTGTGTTGAAGGAGAGATTAAGATGAAAAAGCTCATTCTTGCGTCCGTTTCCGCGTTGGCCTTGCTTGGCGTCGCCGCCTGCAGTGACAGCGGCACGGATAACACCACCACCCAGAGCACCAACCCACCGGCCGAACAGCCGATGAAGCCGGCCACGCCGGAAGCAACGCCGCCGGCCGCAACGCCTCCGGCCACCGACAATTCGACCACGAAGAGCATCACACCCGAGAAGCCTGCCGAGCCGGCTCCGGCAACACCAGCTCCTGCGCCCGCGCAGTAGTCAGTAACGCAGTACTTCGTGTGATGAATGAGAAAGGCCGACTCACGTCGGCCTTTTTCATTCTGTCCGAGCGCCGGGCGACATCGCGCGTCAGCGCCGGACCGATTTGTCGTGCAAAGCCTGCGGCACTGTCCCGGCTTGATAGCAGGGGGCGGTGGCACTAAGAAGCAGGCCATGTCGATTTGGGATCGCCTCGGCGAATTCATCACGCGTGTTTCATCTTCAGCCTCGTCGGGTGTCGCCGACGTCGTGGAGGCCGTGCGCACGGTTTTCTCAGGCGATGCGGATCTGCGCCGGCGTGTCGCCTTCTCGGTGGCGATGATCGCGCTGTCGGCCAAGATGGCCAAGGCCGACGGCATCGTCACCCAGGACGAGGTGCGCGCCTTCCAGCAAATCTTCGACGTGCCGCCGAAGGAGACGCGCAATGTGGCGCGGCTATTCCATCTCGCCCAGCGCGACGTGGCCGGTTTCGAGACCTATGCCGAGCGGATGGCGCAGCTGTGCGGCTCGGGGCATTCCAACTGCGCGATGCTGGAAGACATACTCGACGGCTTGTTCCACATCGCCAAGGCCGACGGGCTGGTGCATGAGCGCGAAGGCCTCTTTCTGCATCGCATCGCCGAGATTTTCCGCATCGACGAGGCACATTACGAAAGCATCATGGCGCGGCACGTCAATCTGGGCGCCGGGGATCCCTATGTCGTGCTCGGCATCGAACGCGGTAAGCCGTTCGAAGAGGTCAGGAAGCGCTATCGAAAGCTGGTTTCCGACAATCATCCGGACCGGCTGATCGCGCGCGGCCTGCCGCAGGAATTCATCAAGATCGCGACCACCAGGGTGGCGGCGATCAATGCCGCTTATGAGATGATCGAGCGGGGTCTTCGCCACGCATGAGCGGTTTCCTGCCCGACGAGCCACGTGCCGAGGTCAGGGTATCGCCGAATTTCGGCCCGCGGCGCGAGACACTCAAGCCTGACATGATCGTGCTGCACTACACCGGCATGGCGACCGGCATCGGGGCCGAGGCGTGGCTGTGCGACCCGGCCAGCGAGGTATCGTCGCATTATCTCGTCCATGAGAATGGCCACATCGTGCAAATGGTCAGGGAGAGCGACCGCGCCTGGCACGCCGGCAAGAGTTCGTGGTTTGGACGCGCCGACATCAATTCCTGTTCGGTCGGCATCGAGATCGTCAATCCGGGACATTCGCTGGGCTACCCCGGTTTTCCCAAGCGGCAGATCGACGCGGTGATCGGGCTGTGCAGGGGGATCGCCGGGCGGCATTCGATTGCCGCCGAGCGGGTGCTCGCGCATTCCGACGTGGCGCCGGGACGCAAAATCGATCCGGGCGAGAAGTTCCCCTGGCGGACGCTGTTCGAGGCCGGTGTCGGCCATCTGGTGGCGGCCGCACCCATCCGTCGAGGAGCCGTGCTCAGGCTCGGCGATACCGGCGGTGATGTGGAGGCGTTGCAGTCGATGTTGGCGCTCTACGGCTATGGCGTCGAGATATCGGGCATTTTCGACCTTCAGACGGAGGTCGTCGTCGAGGCGTTTCAGAGGCATTTCCGGCCGCGTAGAGTGGACGGCATTGCCGATGGCTCGACACTGCGGACGCTGCAAAACCTGCTTGCTTCCGTGAGGCGCTGACCTCCGGCAAGCCGCTCCCAAGCAACCCCTACCAATCTTTAAATTACAAGCTGTCACTCAAAGTGACTTGCCTGGCCTTGTTTGACACCAATTCGAGCGTCAAACGGCTGACGTGCAAGTTGTCGGACCCCCAAACCCCCGGATGTTCCGATATTGATTAAGCGATGCTGCGTGAACATCTTCACGCGGTTCAGACAGAACAGGATCACATGCAGAAATCGACCGTTTTAACGGCAGCTCTTGCTGCCGGCGTAATGACCTTTGCCTTCAGCGCGGCGCATGCCGCGCCATTCAGCCCGCGGGCCGATCAAGGGTTTGCCTCGGTACCCGCAAAAAGCGGCAAGACCACCCTGGCCAAAAGCGACAAGGCAAGCCACGACGCCAAGGCAACGAAGCGGGTTTCCGCCAAAGTGGAAAAAGCAAGCTGGTCCAAGCCCAAGAAGTCCACCGCCAAAAGGACGAAGCGCGGCCGCAAGACCGTCGACATGACGACAACGGCGTCGGTTGGTGTGAGGAAGGCGGCGGCATCGACGGCCGCGGTGGCCAGCAGCGGCCAGTATTCCGCAATCGTTGCCCGCTATGCGGCGATCGAAGGCGTGCCGGTGTCGCTCGCCACGGCGGTCATCAAGATCGAAAGCAACTACCGGCCCAACATCGTCGGCAGCGCCGGCGAGATCGGCCTGATGCAGATCAAGCCGGCAACAGCGCGGATGATGGGCTATAGCGGTTCCGCCAAGGGCCTGTTCGATCCCGACACCAACATCAAATACGGCATGAAATACCTCGCCATGGCGCGGAATCTCGGCGGTGGCTCGACCTGTGGCACGATTCTGAAATACAACGCCGGGCACGCCGCAACGCGAATGAACCCGGTGTCGGCCGCCTATTGCGGCAAGGTCAAGGTGCAGATGGCCGCGCTTGGATCGCCCGCATAAGTCTGCTTTTTCGTTTGCGTTTTCGAGCGTGAACCCCTTTATACGCCTTGCCAGCTGGCCGGGCGGCCGCACCCGCAAACGCCGAAAGGCCGCGGGTGAGGAAAGTCCGGGCTCCATGGAAACACGGTGCCGGTTAATGGCCGGCGGGGGCGACCCCAGGGAAAGTGCCACAGAAAGCAAACCGCCACGGTTCGGCTTTGCCGGATTCGGGGCAAGGGTGAAAGGGTGGGGTAAGAGCCCACCGCGCGACTGGCAACAGGAGCGGCACGGTAAACCCCACCGGGAGCAAGACCGAATAGGGGCGGTGCGAGGGGAAACCCTCGAGGGCTGTTTCCGGCCCACCGTCCGGGTAGGTTGCGTGAGGCGCATGGCAACATGCGCCCAAGATGAATGGCCGCCACGTTCTCGCGCCGCAAGGGGCGAGGGCCATACAAAACCCGGCTTACAGGCCAGCTGGCAATTTTTCTCCCGCGATATCGAAGAGAAGTCTCTTGAAATCAGCAGGGTGCGCCCTCGGGCGCGCCTGGTGATTCAGGTTTGTTCAACGATCTGCCATGCAAGCCTGGACCGGCGATTGCTTGAAATTGGTGCGATTAAATCGTACCATGGATCGGCAAAATATATCGGGAGCCATCATGGGACAGGTCGATAAACGCAGCATAACGCTGTCGCCGGAATTGGCGCAGGCGGTGGACGATGTGGTCGCCGCCGGCGAATACGCATCGGCGAGCGAGGTAATCCGTGATGCGCTCAGGCAATGGAAAGACCGGCGCGACCTGCATGGCTATACGGTCGAGGAATTGCGCAAGCTGACGCAGGAGGGGATCGACAGCGGGCCGGCGCAAGACGGCCAGGCAATCATGGAAAGATTGCGCGCCAAATACCTGTTCCACGAGTGAAGTATCGCCTGCTTCCCCAAGCGGTGATCGACCTCGAAAATATCGGTGACTACATCTCTGGGCACGATCCGCGGGCCGCTGTCCGTCTCGTGGATGCGCTGGAAAGACGTTGGGATTTGCTGACTTTGCATCCCTTCTCAGGTGCGCCGCGTGACGATATTGCACCCGGCATCCGTCATCTGGTCGTTGGCGACTATCTCACCTTGTATCGCGTCGGTGACGGCGCGATCGAGATCATCCGCGTGCTGCACGGCCATCGCAACATAGAAGCCGATGATCTCGGCCAGTGATCGGTTCGGTCAGCCGCTGATCTTGTCCAGCGATGTCTCGATCGCCTTCCAAAGCTCTTCCACTGGCTCGCAGCCCACCGAGAGGCGCACGAAACCGGCGGAAACCGCATCGCCTCGCTTCAAGCGCCTTTCGGCGGAGGTGTGGACGCCGCCGAAGGACGTCGCGGCCTGGATCAGTTCGCAATTGTTGATGAAATCCTCTGCCTTGTCCTCCGAGGCGAGTTCGAAAGAGATGAGAAAGCCGAAGCGCTCCATCTGGGCGCGGGCAAGGTTGTGCGACGGATCGCTTTCCAGTCCGGGGAACCGCAGGCCGCTGATCGCCCGGTGGCCTTTCAGCCGCCGCGCGATCACTTCCGCCGAGGAACACATGCGATCGAAGCGCACGTCCAGTGTCTCCAGGCCGCGATGCACCAGCCAGGCTTCGAACGGACCGGGAATCGCGCCAGCCGGTCACGGCGGCAATGATTTCGGCATTGCGGCTGGCGACATGGCCGAACAGCACATCGGAATGGCCATTGGGTGCCTTGGTGTCGGCGGCAACGACGATATCGGCGCCATGGTCGAGTGGGCGCTGGCCGAAGGGTGTCATCGTCGTGTTGTCGACCACCAGCAGCGCGCCGGCTTTGTGAACAGCGCCGGCTACGGCCGCGATGTCGCAGATATCCAGCCCCGGATTGGCAGGGGTTTCGACAAAGGCAAGGCGATATCCATCGAAGCCGCCATCGAGGAAGGTCGAGGTCGGCCTGACATCGTAGGTGATGCCAAGGGGCTTCAGGAAGCGTTCGGCCAAAGCCCGTGTCGTGTGATAGCCGTCCGAAGGCAGCAGGATGCGATCGCCGGCCTTGAGCACGGCAAAAAATGCTGCCGAGATCGCCGCCATTCCCGAAGGAAAGGCGACGCAGGGCGCGTCCTCCAGATGGGCCAGCATATGTTCGACCGCATCCCAGGTCGGGTTGCTGAAGCGGCCGTACTGGTTGAAACCGGTGGCGTCGCCAGGCGCGTGAAAAATGGCGGCCATGGTCAGGGGCAGAGGGATGGAATCGCCCCTGGCAAGCCCGCTGCTACGCAGATGGGATAGTGCCGCAGCGCGACTGTTCGCT
Organism: Mesorhizobium sp. M1396; assembly: GCF_040317725.1. Taxonomy (NCBI): domain Bacteria; kingdom Pseudomonadati; phylum Pseudomonadota; class Alphaproteobacteria; order Hyphomicrobiales; family Phyllobacteriaceae; genus Mesorhizobium; species Mesorhizobium sp. M1396. Next base: position 22,304 of record NZ_JAMYLA010000021.1, read on the forward strand.
GTTTCAGACATCGATTCTCAAACCCTTTGGTGACCGACCGGATGCGGCGAAACGCTATGCCGGGTAGCGCCTCGCGGCAAGGCGCGTCTGGTTGGGCCAAGCGGCTCTAAACGCTTCGTTAGGCTTAATAGAGCATAAACACGAGACGTGCCGTCAAGGCTGCTCTCATTGGTCGCGGCGTGCGTGTTTGTGAAGCCATCCCGTTGACGCCCATAGTACCCCATGATATCCCATTTAGACATCAAAGCCTTCGTTCCGCGTCAGGGTAAAGCGTACGCCAATCGGGCAGCCGCGGCGGCTGCGCGTTTGCCGTTTCTTGCCCGCGCGAACGGGGTTGGTACGGGGCGGGGAACGCGCCGCGGCGGCGCGTGCGAGACGATGAAGAGGGGTGCGGCGGCGCAAGCGGCTGTAGCGTTTAATGGACCGGTTTCTCTCGAACACGGTGAGCAGGATCGATGCGAAGGGACGGGTATCCGTTCCGGCGCCTTTCCGTACCGTTGTGCAGAAGCGCGGCTATTCGGAACTCTATGCACTGCGCTGCCTCGATCTGCCGGCGATGGATGTCGGCGGGCCCGACCTGCTCGACCGCTACGAGCAGCGCATCGCACTCGAAGATCCCTTCCTGCAGACGGCGGACGATATGTCGTTCTTCTGCCATGGCGACGGAACATTCTTGAAACTCGACCAGGACGGCCGCATCACGATGAGCGATTTCATTCGCGAACACACCGGCATTTCGGCGGAAGTGACCTTTGTCGGACGCGGCAATTTCTTTCAGATCTGGGAGCCGGGACGGCTTGCTGCCTATGGGGCGCAGGCACGGGCCCGGCTTTTGCAGCTTCGGCAGGGGACGAAGGCTGGGGAGCGACCGGAATGACGGTGGGCCACGGCGATGACCTTTCTCACGCCGTAGATGGGCACGCCGTTGGCGGACCGGCCCGCCACATTCCGGTCCTCCTTGGCGAAGTGCTGGAAGCACTGGCGCCGGCGGAGGGCGACACGATCATCGACGGCACGTTCGGCGCCGGCGGCTACACCAGGGCCATCCTGGCGACGGGCGCCTCCGTGGTGGCGATCGACCGCGATCCCGATGCCATCGCCGCCGGGCGCGATCTCGAGGCGCAGTCGGGCGGCCGGCTACGGCTGGTGCAGGCGCCGTTCTCCACGCTGGACGAACATGTCGAGAGTGCCGACGGCGTCGTGCTCGACATTGGTGTGTCCTCGATGCAGCTCGACCAGGCCGAGCGTGGGTTTTCGTTCCGCGCCGACGGGCCGCTCGACATGCGCATGGCGCAGGCCGGTTTGAGCGCCGCCGACGTCGTCAACAGCTTCAAGCCGGGCGACCTTGCCCGCATCTTCGGCTTTCTCGGCGAAGAGCGTCATGCCGGGCGCATTGCCCGCATGATCGAGGCTCGTCGCGAAAAGCGCCCGTTCGAACGGACGCTGGAACTCGCCGACGCCATTGAGACGCATATCGGTCGTGCGCCGAAGGACAAGATCCATCCGGCCACGCGCGTCTTCCAGGCGCTGCGCATCTTCGTCAATGACGAGCTTGGCGAACTGGCCAAGGCCCTGTTCGCGGCCGAACGCGCGCTGAAGCCGGGCGGACGGCTCGCCGTGGTGACGTTCCATTCGCTGGAAGACCGCATCGTCAAGCGTTTCATCGCCGACCGGGCCGACGTCGCGACCGGCTCGCGTCACCTGCCCGAGGCTCATGCGCGCACCGCGACCTTCCGCAAGGCGGGTGGCGGCGTGACCGCCGGCGACGCCGAGGTGGCGGCCAATCCGCGCGCCCGTTCGGCCAGGCTGCGCGCGGCAATCCGCACCGAGGCGCCGGCGCGCGGCAGCGACTTTTCGATTTTCGGTCTTCCAAAGCTTCCCGGCATCGACCGTCCGGGGGAGAGGTAAGCACGTGTTTCGTACCAGCGACATCGTCCTGATCGCCGTCATGGTTGCGGCGGCTGCCCTTACCTACAAGGCCAAGCGCGAGGCCGAGGAACAATTGGCTTCGGTGCAGAAGATCCATGCGCAGATCCGCTATGAGGAGGACACGATCGACCTGCTCAAGGCCGACTGGAGCCTGCTCACCCAGCCATCGCGGCTGCAGAAGCTGGCCGAACTCTACAAGTCGCAGCTCGAACTCGAGCCGGTCAGCGCTCGCCAGATCGTTGGCATCGGCGACCTGCCGGCCAAATCCCTGGACATTCAGGACATCCTGTCCGGACGCCAGGGTGGCATGGCCGACAATTCCGACCAAGTACCTCCGGGCAGCAGGGATCCCGTGGTGACCGGAGGCATCGCCCAATGATCGGCAAACTGCTGAAGCGTCACGTCAGGACGGGTGAAGACGGATCGATCGTCGTCGAGGGCGCCCGCAAGGCGACCGGCGGCAAGGGCAGGACGCGCATCGTGATGACGATGGCGGTGTTCTTCGGTATCTTCTCGACCATTTCCGGACGCCTGGTCTATCTCGGCTTCCAGACCCCTGACATGTCGGGTGGCCCGCAAAGCCGGGTGACGGCGTCGCGGCCCGACATTGTCGACCGCAACGGCGAAGTGCTGGCGACGGACATCAAGACGGCGTCGCTGTTTGCCGAACCGCGCCGCATCGTCGACGCCGACGAGGCGATCGAGAAGCTGTCGACGGTGCTTCCGGAAATCGACTACGAGCAGACCTACCGCAAGCTGAAGAGCGGCGCCGGTTTTGTCTGGTTGCAGCGGCAGCTGACGCCCAAGCAACAGTCCGACATCATGCAGCTCGGCATTCCCGGCTTCGGTTTCCGTACCGAGAAGCGCCGCTTCTATCCGAGCGGCGAGACCTCGTCCTACATTGTCGGGCTTACCAACATCGACAACCAGGGCATCTCCGGCATGGAGAAATATGTCGATGAGCAGGGCTTGAGCGATCTGCAGGCATCGGGCCTCGCGGTTGCCAAGGATCTCAAGCCGGTGAAGCTTTCGATCGATCTGCGCGTCCAGCACGTGGTGCGCGACGAGATTGCCGCCGGCCTGGATCGCTATCGCGCCATGGGGGCTGGCGCCGTTGTGCTCAACGTCAAGACCGGCGAAGTGGTGGCCATGGCCTCGGTGCCGGATTTTGATCCGAACAATCCTTACAATGCACAGGACAAGGATAGGCTGAATCGGATGTCGGCGGGCCTCTACGAGATGGGCTCGACCTTCAAGAGCTTCACCTCCGCCATGGCGCTCGATTCGGGCAAGGCGACGATGGCGAGCCGCTTCGATGCTTCGCATCCAATCCGAGTCGGCCATCAGGCCATTCACGATTTCCACGGCAAGAACCGTGTGCTGTCGTTGCCGGAGGTGTTCCTCTATTCGTCCAACATCGGGTCGGCCAGGGAGGCCGAAATGGTCGGCATCGCGGGGCATCGCGAATTCCTGCATCGCCTTGGAATTTTGGACAAGATGCAGACCGAACTGCCGGAAGTCGCCCGCCCGACTGAACCCAAGGTCTGGAAGCAGGTCAATTCGTTCACCATCGCCTTCGGTCATGGCGTGTCGACGACGCCGCTGCAAGCGGCTGTCGGCTGCGCCGCGCTGATGAATGGCGGCTTCCTGATGAACCCCACCTTCCTGATCCGTACACAGGAAGAAGCGATGGCGGTGGCCAAGAAAGTGGTCAGCGACAAGACGGTCGACGGCATGCGCTATCTCTATACGCTCAACGCCGAGAAGGGCTCGGCCAGAAACGCCAGAGTGCCCGGCTATCGCGTTGGCGGTAAGACCGGAACGGCCGAGAAGGTCATCAATGGCCGCTACTCGAAGGAATTGAATTTCAATACATTCGTCGCCGCCTTTCCGATGGACGATCCACAATACCTGGTGTTTACGATCGCCGACGCCCCGCACCCTGAAAAGCCTGGCATGACAGACGTCGCGGCCTCGAATGCGGGCGTTATGGCGGGCAACATTATCCGGCGTGCGGCTGCCATGCTTGGCGTGAAGCCAGATTTCAGCCATGAAAATGGTGCAACGCTGGTTTCCTATCAGTGATTCTTAGGGGCGCGCCGGTAACTGCGCGCTATTTTGTTGCGGTGAACGGGACTCGATGAAGCTCAGAGATCTAGCCGGTATCCTGCCAGTCGAAGGAACAACTTCCGCCGATCTGGAGGTCATCGGGATTTCGTCGGATTCCCGCCAGGTAAAACCGGGCGTTGTCTTTTTTGCGCTCGCCGGAACCAAGGCCGATGGTGCCGTTTATGCCGCCGACGCCGCCGCGCGTGGTGCGGCGGCGATCGTGACGGGCAAGGGCGCCACCATTGCCGGGCTGTCGGTTCCGGTGCTGGCGGTCGGTGATCCGCGCCTGGCGCTGGCGCTGAGCGCGGCCCGCTATTTCGGCAAGCAGCCGCAGACCATGGTCGCGGTGACCGGCACCAGCGGCAAGACGTCGGTCGCCGCCTTCACCAGGCAGATCTGGGAGCAGGCGGGTTATGCCGCCGCTTCGATCGGTACCACCGGGGTGGTGGCGCCTGGCCGCAACGACTATGGCTCGCTGACGACGCCCGATCCGGTTGCCTTGCACCAGCTGCTGCGGGAATTGGCCGATGCCGGCGTCACCCACGCCTCGATGGAAGCCTCCAGCCATGGGCTCGACCAGCGCCGCCTCGACGGTGTGAAGCTGGCGGCCGGCGGTTTCACCAATCTCGGCCGCGACCATATGGATTATCATCCGACCATCGAGGACTATCACCGCGCCAAATTGCGCCTGTTCGACACGCTGCTGCCGAAGGGCGCGCCGGCCGTCATCTTTGCCGACGATCCATGGGCGGCACCGACGATCGAGGCGGCCCGGGCCGCCGGGCTCGAGGTGCTGACGGTCGGTCGCCATGGCGATTTCCTCAGGCTGAAGCGGGTCGAGCACGAGCGCCACCGCCAGCGCGCCGAGGTCGAGGCCGACGGCGTGCTCTACGAGATCGACCTGCCGCTGGCCGGCGACTTCCAGATATCGAACGCGCTGGTTTCGGCGGGGCTCGCCATTTCCACGGGAACACCTGTCGCCAAGGCCTTGATGGCATTGGAGAAACTGAAGGGCGCGCCGGGTCGCCTCGACCTCGTTGGCACCGCTACCAATGGCGCGCCGGTCTATGTCGACTATGCCCACAAACCCGACGCGCTGGAAAACGTGCTGGCCTCGGTGCGCCCATTCACCACCGGCCGCGTCATCGTCGTGTTTGGCTGCGGCGGTGACCGAGACAGAGGAAAAAGGCCGATCATGGGCGAAATCGCGACGCGGCTTGCCGATGTCGTTATCGTCACCGACGACAATCCGCGCTCGGAAGTGCCGGAAACGATCCGTGCCGCCATCCTCGCGGCTGCTCCCGGTGCCATCGAGATCGGTGACCGGCGCCAGGCGATCCACGAGGCGGTCGCCATGCTGCATGCCGGCGACACGCTGATCGTGGCCGGCAAGGGCCACGAGGAAGGCCAGACGATCGGCTCCGAGACCTTGCATTTCTCCGATCATGAGGAAGTTCGCGCAGCACTCGCGGAGCGCGCCGCATGAGCTTGCTGTGGACCACCGAGACGCTGGTTGCCGCCATGGACGGGCGGCCGCTCGGGCCGATGCCGGACGGCATATCGGGCATTTCGATCGACAGCCGCAGCCTGCAGCCGGGCGACGCTTTCTTCGCCATCAAGGGCGAGGCGATGGACGGCCATGACTTCGCGACCGCTGCCATCAAGGCCGGCGCCGGGGTGCTGGTGGTGGCCGAAGGCAAGCTACCGTCGCTCGGCCGGCTGACGGCGCCGATCATCGTCGTCGAGGATGTGCTCGCCGCGCTGGAAAAGCTCGGGGTTGCGTCGCGCGCCCGCTCCAGCGCGAAAATCATCGCCGTGACCGGTTCTGCCGGCAAGACCACCACCAAGGAAGCGCTGCGCCACGTGCTGCAGGCCGTCGGCAAGGTGCATGCCTCGGCGCAGTCGTTCAACAATCACTGGGGCGTGCCGCTGACATTGGCGCGCATGCCCGCCGATTGCGACTATGCCGTGTTCGAAATCGGCATGAACCATCCCGGCGAGATACGGCCGCTGGTCAAGATGGTGAGGCCGCATGTCGCCATCGTCACCATGATCGCGGCCGCCCACCTTGGCTTCTTCCGCAACCTAGACGAGATCGCCAAGGCCAAGGCCGAGATTTTCGAAGGGCTGGAGCCTGAGGGCGCCGCCATTCTCAACCGGGACGATGCGCGCTTCAAGCTTCTCGACAAGATGGCGCATGCCGCCGGTGTCGAGCACGTCTACGGCTTCGGCGAGAATGCGCGCTCGACCTTCAAGCTGGTCAAATGCGAACTGCATGCGGATCATTCCGACATCGCCGCCAGGATCAGCGGCCATGAGGTGACGGCGCGGATCGGTGCGCCCGGGCGCCACATGGTGCAGAACGTGCTGGCGGTGCTGGGTGCGGCGCATCTGGTCGGCGCCGATCTCGACAGAGTGGCACTCGCACTGGCCGATCTTTCGGCCGAGCGCGGGCGCGGCAAGCGCCATGTGCTGCGCCATCCCGGTGGCCCGACTTCGGACCACCCGGGAGGACCGATCACGCTGATCGACGAGAGCTACAATGCCAATCCGGCATCGATGGCTGCCGCCATGGCATTGCTCAACGCGACGCCGGTGACCGGCGAGGGCCGCCGCATCGCCGTGCTCGGAGACATGCTCGAACTCGGCGACCATTCGGCCAAGCTGCATGCGGCTCTCGCCGACCTTATCGTTGGCACCGGCACGCAGACCGTCTTTCTCGCTGGCCCGGAAATGCGGGCGCTGGCCGAGATACTGCCCGGCGAGGTCGAGACGGAATACCGCGCCGGCGTCGAGGAGTTGAAGCCGGTGCTGCTTGCGGCCCTGAAACCGGGAGACGTGGTGATGATCAAATCGTCGAAGGGCATCGGTTTTGCAAAACTGGTCGATGCGCTGCTGGGCAAATTCCCGGCTGAATCGACAACCAGAAAACAGACCTAGGTCGGGGACGAAAAGCGCATGTTTACACTGCTCGTCGATTTTGCGGACAAGGTCTCGGTCTTCAATGTCTTCCGCTACATCACCTTCCGCACCGGCGGGGCGCTGATCACGTCGGCGCTGATCGTCTTCATCTTCGGGCCGACGATCATCAATTCGCTGCGGCTGCGGCAAGGCAAGGGCCAGCCGATCCGCGCCGACGGGCCGCAGACGCATTTCAAGAAGGCAGGTACGCCGACCATGGGCGGGCTGATGATCCTGTCGGGCATCATCGGCTCATCGCTTTTGTGGGCGAACCTGTCGAGCATCTATGTCTGGGTGGTGCTGCTGGTGACGCTGGGCTTCGGCTCGATCGGCTTCTATGACGACTATCTGAAGGTGACCAAGCAGTCGCATCTCGGCTTTTCCGGCAAGGCGCGGCTGGCGCTCGAATTTGTCATCGCCGGCATCGCCGCATGGGTGATCATGCATAACGGCCAGGCGCCGTTCTCCTCGTCGCTGACATTTCCCTTCGCCAAGGAATTCATCGTCAATCTCGGCTGGTTCTTCATTCCGTTCTCCTGCTTCGTCATCGTCGGCGCCGGCAATGCTGTGAACCTGACCGATGGCCTGGACGGACTGGCGATCGTGCCGATCATGATCGCGGCGGCCTCCTTCGGCGTCATCGCCTATCTCTCCGGCAACGCCGTCTTCGCCGAATATCTGCAGATCCATTTCGTGCCCGGCACCGGCGAACTGGCTGTCGTGCTTGGCGCGGTCATCGGTGCCGGCCTCGGCTTCCTCTGGTTCAACGCGCCGCCGGCGGCGATCTTCATGGGCGACACCGGCTCGCTGGCCATGGGCGGCCTGATCGGCACGGTGGCGGTCGCCACCAAGCACGAGATCGTGCTGGTCATCGTCGGGGGATTGTTCGTCGTCGAAATCCTTTCCGTCATCATCCAGGTCGGCTATTTCAAGATGACCGGCAAGCGGGTATTCCTGATGGCGCCGATCCACCATCATTTCGAAAAGCTCGGCTGGACCGAAAGCCAGGTGGTGATCCGCTTCTGGATCATCGCCGTCATCCTGGCTCTGGTCGGCCTGTCGACCCTCAAGCTGAGATAGGAGGCCGCTTGATCCCCGCCGCATCCTTTTCAGGCAAGCGCGTTTCGCTCTTCGGGCTCGGTGCCTCGGGGATCGCGACGGCGCGCGCGCTGATTGCGGGCGGAGCGGACGTGCTGGCCTGGGACGATAATCCCGAAAGCGTCGCCAAGGCCGCCGCCGCCGGGATCGCAACCGCCGATTTGCGCGGGGCCGACTGGGCCAAGTTCTCGGCTTTCGTGCTGTCGCCGGGCGTGCCGCTGACGCATCCCAAGCCGCACTGGACGGTGGAGCTGGCGCGCGGTTCCGGTGTCGAGATCATCGGCGACATCGAACTTTTCTGCCGCGAACGGATGCTCGGCGCGCCAACGGCGCCCTTCATTGCCATCACCGGCACCAACGGCAAGTCGACGACGACCGCGCTGACCGCGCACATCCTGAAAGCAGCCGGGCGCGACACCCAGATGGGCGGCAATATCGGCCGCGCGGTGATGACACTTGATCCGCCGCGGCCCGATCGGCACTATGTGGTCGAATGCTCGTCGTATCAGATCGACCTCGCCCCCTCGATCGACCCGACGGCCGGTATCCTGCTCAACCTGACGCCCGACCATCTCGACCGCCACGGCACCATGCAGCACTACGCCGCGATCAAGGAGCGGCTGGTGACCGGTAGCGAGACGGCGATCGTCGGCATCGACGATTCCTGGTGCGCGCAGATCGCCGAACGGCTGGAGCGAGCGGGGCGGCATGTCATCCGCATTTCCAAGCGGCTGCCGCTGACCGACGGCTATTTCGCCGACGGCGGAGATTTGATGGAGGCCGTGCACGGCCGCTACAGCCGTGTCGCCTTCCTTGAAGGCATCGGCTCGCTGCGTGGTCAGCACAATGCGCAAAATGCGCTGGCAGCGGTCGCCGCCTGCCTCAAGGTCGGACTGGAGCTTGGCGAAATCCAGTCAGGGCTGGAAAGCTTTCCCGGCCTCGCGCATCGGATGGAGCAGGTCGGCCGCAAGGACCATGTGCTGTTCATCAACGATTCCAAGGCGACCAACGCCGATGCGGCGGCACCGGCTTTGTCGAGCTTTGCGCGCATCTACTGGATCGCCGGCGGCCTGCCCAAGGAAGGCGGCATCGAGCCGTTGCGCGGCTTCTTCCCGCGCATCGCCAAGGCCTATCTGATCGGCGAGGCCGCGCCTGCCTTTTCGGCGACGCTGGGTGAGGCCGTGCCCTACGAGATTTCAGGCACGCTGGCGGCAGCGGTCGAGCACGCCGCACATGATGCGGCGCAGGACGACAGCAGCGAGGCGGTGGTGCTGTTGTCGCCGGCCTGCGCGAGTTTCGACCAGTTCAAGAATTTCGAAGTCCGCGGCGAAGCCTTCAGGCAAGCTGCGAATGCTATCGAGGGTATGAAACCCATCGGAGGGGCACGATAATGCAGAGCCGTCTCGACAAAAGCCCGGTTGCGACCTGGTGGTGGACGATCGATCGCTGGTTCCTGGCAGCGTTCCTGTCGTTGATGGGGCTCGGCATCGTGCTGTCCTTCGCCGCCAGCCCGGCGGTGGCCGAACGCATCGGTCTCGACAGTTTCCACTTCGCCACCAGGCAGATCATCTTCACGGTGCCGGCGCTCGGCGTGATGCTGGCCGTGTCGTTCCTCGATTCCAGGCAGATCCGGCGCATGGCGCTGATCATGCTGTGCCTGATGCTGGTGCTGATGGTGGCGGTGCTCTACATCGGCGTCGAGGTGAAGGGGGCGCGCCGTTGGGTGTCGCTTGCCGGCCTGTCGATCCAGCCGTCGGAATTCCTCAAGCCCGCCTTCGTCATCATGTGCGCCTGGCTGTTTGCCGAGCACAAGCGCCAGCCCGACATTCCGGGCAATCTGTTCGCCATGCTGTTGCTGGTGCTGGTCGTGTCGCTGCTGGTGGCGCAACCGGACCTCGGCCAGACCATGCTGACGACCGGCACCTGGGGCATCATGTTCTTCATGGCGGGTCTGCCTTGGCTGTGGATCGTCGCGCTGGGTGCCGCCGGCGTCGGCGGTGTTTTTGCCGCCTATACGGTGTTTCCGCACGTCGCCTTGCGCATCGACAAGTTCCTCACCGGCGAAGGCGACACGTTCCAGGTCGACATGGGGCGCGAGGCGCTGATCAATGGCGGCTGGTTCGGCGTCGGACCGGGCGAGGGCACCGTCAAGCGGGTCATTCCCGACAGCCATGCCGACTTCGTCTTCTCGGTCGCCGGCGAAGAGTTCGGGCTGATCATGTGCTTCTTCATCATGTCTATCTTCGCGTTCATCGTGCTGCGCGGCCTCAACACGGCGCTGAAGGAGCATGACGATTTTACCCGCTATGCGGTCGGCGGCCTCGTCACCGTGTTCGGCCTGCAGGCTGTCATCAACATGTGCGTCAACCTGCAGCTTGTACCGGCCAAGGGCATGACGCTGCCGTTCATCTCCTATGGCGGCTCCTCGCAGATCGCCATCGCCATCTCGATGGGCATGGTGCTGGCGCTGACACGCAAGCGGCCCGAAAAGCGCAAGCAGATGGGCTTTGGCCTGTCGCAGCGCGGCGTGCCGGCGGAGTGATATGGCCAGAGGCGTCATCCTTCTCGCGGCGGGCGGAACCGGTGGGCATCTTTTCCCGGCCGAGGCGCTGGCGCATGAGCTGAACGGGCGCGGCTGGTTGGTGCATCTGGCGACCGACGACCGTGCCGAGCGGTTTGCCGGCCATTTCCCGGCGGCAGCCATCCATCCGATCCAGTCGGCAACGATGGGTTCGAAAAATCCCTTTGCCCTGCTTGGCGCCTTCTGGAAAATCTGGCGCGGCGTGCGTCAGGCTTCCGCCGTCATCGCCAGGATCAAGCCGGATGCCGTCGTTGGCTTCGGCGGCTATCCGACCTTGCCGCCGCTCTACGCGGCGACACGGCGCAAGGTGCCGACGCTGATCCATGAGCAGAATGCGGTGATGGGCCGCGCCAACCGGGCGCTGGCCGGCCGTGTCGATGCGATCGCCGGCGGCTTCCTGCCGCAGGACACCAGTGCCGCCGGCGCCAAGACGGTGACGACGGGCAATCCGGTCAGGCCCGCCGTGCTGGAAGCGGCCAAGACGGCTTATGCGGCGTCGGCCGGGGAACAGCCGTTCCGCCTGCTGGTGTTCGGCGGCAGCCAGGGCGCCCAGTTCTTTTCCGACGCCGTGCCGGGGGCGATCGCGCTGCTTTCCGATGCCCAGCGCAAGCGGCTTGTGATCACGCAGCAGGCGCGCGCGGACGACGTGGCGCGCGTCAAGGCCGCTTATGCCGCCCTTGGCGTCGCTGTCGAGGTCTCACCCTTCTTCACCGACATGGCGGCACGCATGGCGGCCGCGCATCTGGTGATCTCGCGCTCCGGCGCTTCGACCGTCTCCGAGATCGCCGTCATCGGCCGGCCGGCGCTGCTGGTGCCTTACCCGTACGCGCTTGATCACGACCAGGCGGCGAACGCGGCGGCCCTTGCCGCCGCCGGCGGTGGCGAGGTGCACCCGCAATCCTCGCTTTCGCCCGAACGGATCGCAGCGCTCATCGGCGGGCTGATGGACGCCCCCGAGCGGCTGGCGGCGATGGCGGCGGGCGCGAAATCGGCCGGCAGGCCGGACGCGGCACGGTTGCTCGCCGATCTCACAGAGGCTATTGCGTCCAAAAAAGCCGTTTCGGATTTCAGGGAAGGGACGCACGCATGAAGATGCCGGAGACCATCGGCCTTGTGCATTTCATCGGCATTGGCGGCATCGGCATGAGCGGCATTGCCGAAGTGCTGCACAATCTCGGCTACAAGGTGCAAGGCTCCGACCAGGCCGAGAGCGCCAATGTCCAGCGGCTGCGCGACAAGGGCATCGAATGCTTTGTCGGCCACAAGGCCGAAAATCTCGGCGATGCCGAGGTTGTGGTCGTCTCGACGGCGATCAAGAAATCCAATCCGGAACTCAAGGCCGCGCGCGAAAAGCTGCTGCCGATCGTGCGCCGGGCCGAGATGCTGGCCGAACTGATGCGCTTCCGACAGGCGGTGGCCATCGGCGGCACGCATGGCAAGACGACGACGACCTCGATGGTGGCGACCTTGCTCGATGCCGGCGGGCTCGATCCGACCGTCATCAATGGCGGCATCATCAACGCCTATGGCACCAACGCGCGCATGGGCGACGGCGAGTGGATGGTGGTCGAGGCCGACGAGAGCGACGGCACCTTCCTGAAGCTGCCGGCCGAGATCGCGGTCGTCACCAACATCGATCCCGAGCATCTCGATCACTATGGCAGTTTCGACAAGGTGCGCGAGGCGTTCCGCCAGTTCGTCGAGAACGTGCCGTTCTACGGTTTTGGCGTGATGTGCACCGATCATCCCGAGGTGCAGGCGCTGGTCAGCCGCATCGAGGACCGCCGCATCGTCACCTATGGCGAGAACGCGCAAGCCGATGTGCGTTTCACCAACCACCGCATGGCGGGTGCCATTTCGGAATTCGACGTGGTGATCCGTGACCGCAAGACCGGCGGCCAGACGACCATAGCGGGCCTGCGCCTGCCGATGCCCGGCCGTCACAACGTCTCCAACGCGACCGCCGCCATCGCCGTCGCGCATGAGCTTGGCCTGTCGGCCGAGGCGATCAAGAAGGGCTTGTCGTCCTTCGCCGGCGTCAAGCGCCGCTTCACCCATACCGGCTCGTGGAACGGCGTCGATGTGTTCGACGATTACGGCCACCATCCGGTCGAGATCTCGGCGGTGCTGAAGGCGGCGCGCAGCGCCACCAAGGGTCGCGTCATCGCCATTGCGCAGCCGCATCGCTTCACCCGGCTGCATGATCTGTTCAACGAGTTTTCCGCCTGCTTCAACGACGCCGACACGGTGATGGTGGCACCGGTCTACGCGGCCGGCGAGGAGCCTATCGACGGCGTCAGCTCGGACGCGCTGGTATCGCGCATCCGCGCTGGCGGCCATCGTGACGCGCGCTACATCGAGGGGCCGGCGGCAATCGCGCCCATCATCCGCGATCTGGCCAAATCAGGCGATTTCGTCGTCTTCCTTGGCGCCGGCAACATCACCCAATGGGCCTATGCGTTGCCCAAGGAGCTTGGCGGGACGGTCTCATGATGCACGGCCAGGCCCTGATCGACAAACTTGGCGACCGGCTTGCCGACCTGCGCGGCCGTATGACGCCGAATGCCGAGATGGACAAGATCACCTGGTTCCGTGCCGGTGGCCTGGCGGAAGCGTTGTTCCAGCCGGCCGATGAGGAGGACCTCGCCGCGTTCCTCAAAGCCGTTCCGGAGGAAATACCGCTGACCATCGTCGGCGTCGGTTCGAACCTTCTGGTCCGCGACGGCGGTATTCCGGGCTTTGTCGTCAGGCTTTCAGCCAAGGGGTTTGGTGAAGCGGAAGTCATTTCGCCGATCAGGATCAAGGCCGGCGCGGCCACGCCTGACAAGCGCGTCGCCGCGGTGGCGCTCGAGGCAGGCATTGGCGGCTTTCATTTCTACCATGGCATTCCGGGCGCCATCGGCGGCGCGCTGCGGATGAATGCCGGTGCCAATGGCGTCGAGACGCGCGAGCGCGTCGTCGAGGTACGCGCGCTCGACCGCAAGGGCAATGTGCAGACGCTGAGCAATGCCGATATGGGTTATGCCTACCGTCATTCGGCGGCACCTGCCGGGCTGATCTTCACCTCGGCCGTGTTCGAAGGCTTTGCCGAGGACAAGGCGGCGATCAAGGCGGCGATGGATGCCGTGCAGAACCACCGCGAGACCGTGCAGCCGATCCGCGAGAAGACCGGCGGCTCGACCTTCAAGAATCCGGAAGGCACATCGGCCTGGAAGGAGATCGACAAGGCTGGCTGCCGCGGCCTGATGATCGGTGGCGCGCAGATGTCGCCGATGCATTGCAACTTCATGATCAACACGGGAACCGCGACCGGCTACGACCTTGAATATCTCGGCGAGACGGTGCGCACGCGGGTGCTGGAGAATTCCGGTATCCGGCTGCATTGGGAAATCCAGCGCATCGGCAATTTCCGGCCGGGACATGCCGTCCAGGAGTTTCTCGGGCAGCTTCTCTAGCCCGCCTTGAAGTTCATGTGATGCATGAACTTCAAAAGGTTCGAAACGGCTCGCGGCCGTTGCCGCAAAGACTCAACGACACGCTTTTCGCATCCATTTTCTCAGAAAGTGAATCTCTCGGAATCGTAAGCACTTGCCAGTGAATCAACTCTCTGATTCTCTGCTCGAAAGCGTTTCCTGATTTGAGTCGTTCGACGCGTTACCCGCGTTTTTCCGTCTGGGGGGCAACCTGCCGGGAGACTCGGACTCAATGTTGCGGAAAATCTTGGTTTTTGGTCCGCCGTGAGAGGGGATACCGGGGAATGAAAAGCAAGCATGTGGCTGTCCTGCTGGGTGGTTTTTCGTCCGAGCGGCCCGTGTCTTTGTCTTCGGGGAAGGCTTGCGCCGATGCGCTCGATCAGGAGGGCTACCAGGTCACCCGCGTCGATGTCGGGCGCGATGTCGGCTCCGTGCTTGCCGAACTCAAGCCCGATGTCGTCTTCAACGCGCTGCATGGCCCTTTTGGCGAGGACGGTACCGTCCAGGGCATCCTCGAGTATCTCGGCATTCCCTACACCCATTCCGGCGTGCTCGCCTCGGCTTTGGCCATGAACAAGGAGCAGGCCAAGCGGGTTGCCAAATCGGTCGGTGTTCCGGTCGCCGAATCGAAGGTTGCCAGCCGCTTCGCCATTCAGAACAAGCACCCGATGAAGCCGCCCTATGTGGTCAAGCCGGTCAATGAGGGTTCGAGCTTCGGCGTCGTCATCGTGCATGAAGGCCAGTCGCATCCGCCGCAGGTGATCGGCTCGTCCGAATGGAAATATGGCGATACCGTCATGGTCGAGCGCTACATCCACGGCAGGGAGCTGACCTGCGCGGTGATGGGCGATGTGGCGCTGGGGGTCTGCGAGATCATCCCGACCGGCCATTCCTTCTACGACTATG
Organism: Mesorhizobium sp. M1396; assembly: GCF_040317725.1. NCBI lineage: Bacteria > Pseudomonadati > Pseudomonadota > Alphaproteobacteria > Hyphomicrobiales > Phyllobacteriaceae > Mesorhizobium > Mesorhizobium sp. M1396. The sequence goes on from NZ_JAMYLA010000021.1 coordinate 37,361, forward strand.
ATTCAAAATATGTCGCTGGGGGATCAAAGCACGAATGCCCCGCAAAAGTTTCACCGAATATTTACCAAAAAATACAAACACTGGCGCTCAAGGCTCACCAAGCGATCGGCTGTCGGGGCGTTTCCCGATCGGACTTCCGTTATGACGATCGGCATTCCGAAAACGGCGAGATTGTCTGGCTCGAGGTCAACACCCAGCCGGGTATGACGCCGACGTCCTTGGTGCCTGAAATCGCCGCCCAGGCTGGGCACTCGTTTGGCGATTTGTTGAGTTGGATGGTGGAGGACGCTTCGTGTCTGCGTTGAAATGGGGACAAGGTAAGGAGAGGGGCGCGGCCGAGCCGACGCTGTTCGGCCTGCCGTTGTCATCAGGCCATTTCGTGCTGCCGCGCGTGCTTCGCCGCCCTGTGCGCATTCTGGCGCGCCTCGGTGTCGGGGAGTTCCAGGCGCCGCGCTTTTCCGCTGCCATGATGTCGGCCGTGCTGATCGCCTCGAGCGGAGCCTATGGCGCCTATCTCGGCGGCCATATCGACGGCATCGTCCAGAGCATCACTGCCCGTACCGGCTTTGCCGTCGATCAGGTCAAGGTGGTCGGCAATCGCCAGACCTCGGAGATCGATATCCTCGACAGGCTCGAACTCGACGGCTGGACATCCCTGATCGGCTTCGACGCCGAGGCCGCGCGGGAGCGCATTGACACCCTGCCGTGGATCGAGGTCGCGGCGGTGCGCAAGGTTTATCCGCACACGCTGGAAGTGCGTGTCGAGGAGCGCGCCGCCTTCGCGCTCTGGCAGCAGGGCGACGAGCTATCTGTCATCGAGAAGGATGGCGCCGTGATCGCGCCGTTCTCGGGCGGCAAGCAGGTGCTGCTGCCGCTGCTGATCGGCACTGGCGCGCCTGCGAGCGCGCCCGACTTCCTGGCCAAGATCGAAAAATATCCCGAGCTCGCGAGTCGGATCAAAGGCTACATCCGTGTCGGTGAGCGGCGCTGGGACCTGAAGCTGGACAATGGCATCACCGTCAAGCTTCCCGAGGACGGCGAGGATCAGGCGCTCGCCGAACTCGTCAAGATGGACCATGACATGGGCCTGTTGTCGCGCGATATCGCCGCCGTCGACATGCGCCTGACCGACCGGCTGGTCGTGCAGTTGACGCCTGAGGCGGCGACGCAGCGCGAAGCCGCACTCAACGAAAAACCCAAGAGCCTGAAGCGCAAGCCGGAGACGAAGATATGAGCTGGCTTGGCGGTCATGGCGATGCCTCGTCACGCCGGTCCGGCACCCTGACGGTGCTGGATGTCGGTTCGAGCAAGGTCTGCTGCATGGTAGCCAAGCTGAAGCCGAGCGATGACGGCAAGCTGCTGCGTGGCCGCTCGCACCGGATCCAGGTGATCGGCATCGGCCATCAGAAATCACAAGGCGTGAAGTCGGGCGTTGTCGTCGATCTCGACCGCGCCGAGCATGCCATCCGCCTTTCCGTCGACGCGGCCGAGCGCATGGCCGGGCTGACCGTCGATTCGCTGATCGTCAACATGACAGCCGGCCGGCTGAAGAGCGAAGCCTTCTCGGCAACCATCAACCTTGGCGGCCACGAGGCCGACGAGGCCGACATCAAGCGCGTTCTCGGCGCCGGCGCCAAGCAGGCGCTGAAGGCCGAGCGCGAGGTGATCCATTCGCTTCCGGTCGGCTTCTCGCTGGATGCCGAACGCGGCGTGCGCGATCCGCGCGGCATGGTCGGCGACGCACTCGGCGTCGACATGCATGTGCTGACCGGCGACGCCGCTCCGATGCGCAACCTGGAGCTTTCCATCAACCGTTCGCATCTGTCGGTCGAGCGCATGGTGGCGACGCCCTATGCCAGCGGGCTGGCGGCCCTGGTCGACGACGAACTGGAAATGGGCGCGGCCTGCATCGACATGGGCGGCGGCACGACGACGATCTCGGTGTTTTCGGAAGGCAAGTTCGTCCATGGCGATGCCATCGCCATCGGCGGCAATCACGTCACGCTTGACATGGCCAAGGGGCTTTCGACCTCGCTCGATGCCGCCGAGCGGCTGAAGGTGATGCATGGCTCGGCGCTGCCGGGCAGTGCCGACGACCGCGACCTGATCTCGATCCAGCCGATCGGCGACGATGGCGACGTGCCTTTGCAGATCCCGCGCTCGGTGATGACGCGCATCGTGCGCGCCCGTATCGACGAGACGCTGGAACTGCTTCGCGACCGGCTGAACAAGTCCGGCTACGGCAATGCGGTGGGCAAGCGCGTGGTGCTCACCGGTGGCGCCAGCCAGCTTGCCGGCCTGCCGGAGGCGGCGCGCCGCATTCTGGGACGCAATGTGCGCATCGGCCGTCCGCTCGGCGTGGCCGGCCTGCCGGAAGCGGCGAAGGGGCCGGCCTTCTCGGCCGCGGTGGGGCTTCTGATCTATCCGCAGATGGCGAGCTTCGAGAGCCATCCGGCGAAAGGAATTTCCGGTCTCAGAATGACCGGAACGGGCGGAAAACTGCATCGCATGAGTCAGTGGTTGAGAGACAGTTTCTAATTGACGGGGACAGCCCCATAGGCGGCCGCGGCGGCGAAGCGGCGTGAAAGGCAAAGGACGGAGACAATGACCATCAATCTGCAAAAGCCGGACATCACCGAGCTAAAGCCACGCATCACCGTGTTCGGTGTCGGCGGCGGCGGCGGCAATGCCGTCAACAACATGATCACCGCCGGTTTGCGCGGTGTCGAGTTCGTGGTGGCCAACACCGACGCGCAGGCGCTGACCATGTCGAAGGCAGGCCGCCTGATCCAGCTTGGGGCGCATGTCACCGAAGGCCTCGGCGCCGGCTCGCAGCCGGAAGTCGGCCGTGCGGCGGCGGAAGAGTGCATCGATGAGATCCTCGATCACTTGACCAACACCCATATGTGCTTCGTCACCGCCGGCATGGGCGGCGGCACCGGTACGGGTGCTGCTCCGGTCGTTGCCCGCGCCGCGCGCGAAAAGGGCATCCTCACCGTCGGCGTCGTCACCAAGCCGTTCCATTTCGAAGGTCAGCGCCGCATGAAGACCGCGGACTTCGGCATCGAGGAACTGCAGAAATGCGTCGATACGCTGATCGTCATCCCCAACCAGAACCTGTTCCGGCTGGCCAATGACAAGACCACCTTCGCCGACGCCTTCGCCATGGCCGACCAGGTGCTCTATTCCGGTGTTGCCTGCATCACCGACCTGATGGTCAAGGAAGGCCTGATCAATCTCGACTTCGCCGACGTCCGTTCCGTCATGCGCGAGATGGGCAAGGCGATGATGGGCACCGGCGAAGCTTCGGGCGAGGGCCGCGCGATGGCCGCCGCTGAGGCGGCGATTGCCAACCCGCTGCTCGACGAGACCTCTATGAAGGGCGCCAAGGGCCTGCTGATCTCGATCACCGGCGGCCGCGACCTGACGCTGTTCGAGGTCGACGAAGCGGCAACCCGTATCCGCGAGGAGGTCGATCAGGACGCCAACATCATCCTGGGCGCCACCTTCGACGAGGAACTCGAAGGCGTCATCCGCGTCTCGGTGGTTGCCACCGGTATCGACAAGTCGGCGGCGGAAATCGCCGCCGCGCCGATCTCGATCCGCACGGCGCCTCCGAAGCCAGCCAGCCGCCCGGCCGTTGCCGCGGTGGAAAACCGCCCGGCGCCGGTCCAGCAGACCGCCTACGAACCGCGTGCCATCGACCCGGTCGCCGAAGCCATCCAACTGGCTGAAGCCAATGCCGCGGCCATGGCACAGGCGCGCCCGGCTCCGGTTGCTCACGCTGAAGACTTCCGCCCGCAGAGCAAGATCTTCCAGGCGCCGCTAGCACAGCCGATGGCGCAGCCCGTGGTCCAGCAGATGCAGCCGGCTCCGCAGCCGCGCGAGATGCTGCGCGAAGCCCCGCAGCCGGTTGCCATGGCGCCGCAGCGTATGCCGCGCGTCGAGGACTTTCCGCCCGTCGTCAAGGCCGAGGTGGATGCCAAGAGCCGCCCGGCCGACCACGAGAACAACAGCGGACCGATGGGCCTGCTGAAGCGCCTGACCAACGGATTGACCCGCCGCGAAGAAGAGCCTGCGCGGCTGCAGCCGGCGCAGCCGCGCGAACCCAAGCTGCGCCAGGCCGCGCCCGAAGTGCGCCGTCTTGCCAGCCAGGACGCGCAGCTCTACGCACCGCGCCGTGGCCAGCTCGACGACCACGGCCGTCTTACACCGCAGGTGAGGGCGACTCAGGAAGACGATCAGCTGGAGATTCCGGCGTTCCTGCGCCGCCAGGCCAACTGACTGGTAAACGGACTGTAACGATTGTTAACAGGCAAGCGAGGAATCGCTTGCCTGTTAACGTTTTAAGTTATGTGATTTCAATCACTTACAAAGTCATGCCTGCTTCAGTTCGCGGTTACACGGAGTAAGAAACCGTGATTTGGAGTCTCCCTGACGGGACATTATCTTCGCTGCCTACCATCGTCGGTTTGCCGGGATTTCGGGGGAAGTGACCCTGCCTGCCGATTCACACAAGAGCCGCGCCCTCGGGCTGGAGAAGCGGACCTAGGCATTACGGGCTTATGGGGATTGTCTTGCACGACTATCAGACGACATTGAAGACGCGCGCGTCGCTTACCGGCACCGGCGTCCACAGCGGCAAGGAAGTGTCCATCAGCTTCGTGCCGGCGGATGCCGACACCGGCGTCGTTTTCCAGCTTTTCGACGGTGCAGAGCAGGGTCGCGAGTTCCGCGCCCTGGTCTCGGAAGTCGGCGCTACCGACCTGTGCACGATGCTTGGTGATCCCGCTGGCGAGCACATCGCCACGGTCGAGCACATCATGGCGGCGCTGTTCGGGGTCGGCATCGACAATGTCGCCATCGAGATCGATGGTTCCGAGGTTCCGATCTTCGACGGCAGCGCCATGGCCTTTGTCGAAGCGATCGACCAGGCCGGCATCGAGACGCTGTCGGTCAAGCGCCGCTATATCAGGGTCATCAAGCCGGTCCGCATCGAGAACGGCGCCTCCTGGGCGGAATTCAGACCCTATGACGGCACTCGTTTCGAGATCGAGATCGACTTCGAAAGCCCGGCTATCGGCCGTCAGCTGTTTGCGTCCGACCTCAATGCCGATATCTTCCGCCGCGACATCGCGCGCGCCCGCACCTTCGGCTTCATGAAGGATGTCGAGCGGCTGTGGGCCGCCGGCTACGCGCTCGGCTCCTCGCTGGAGAATTCGCTGGTGATCGGTGACGACAACCGCGTCATCAACATGGGCGGCCTGCGCTATCCCAACGAATTCGTGCGCCACAAGACGCTGGACGCCATGGGCGACCTGGCACTGGCCGGCGCCCGCTTCATCGGCTGCTTCCGTTCCTATCGCGGCGGTCACAGAATGAATGCCGCGGCTCTGCGCCGGCTGCTGTCCGACCGCACCGCGTTCGAAATCGTCGAGACGACACGCCGCGAGCGCGGCCGCAGCGCCGAGATGAACGCCGTCAACGCACCGCTCTACGCGCCCTGGATGATCTGATTTTTTTCATTTCTAGGGTTCCATGGCGAGCGGCCGGTGTTGCACGAATGCACCACCTGTCGGTGAAATTGCACCGATATTCAAGCTGTGTCCGGCCGCCATAAAAATGCGCGATTGGCCGGAGATAGCGTTGCCGGGCAAGGCGGTAATGGTTTATGGCTGCTGCCGTCGATTAGTGCATGGCGCTCAAAAGTGGGGACCAGTTTTGAGACAACGGCGTGCAGCGGACATTAAAATAACGCCGAAAGGGCGGAATCCAATCATGTTCTTCAAGCGAGTCGGTCAATTGAAAGCGCCGCGGAGGGCTGTTTTCCTGGCGCTTTCGGTGGTTGTTCCATCGCTCTTCCTGTCGGCCTGCATGTCGTCGGAGAAAGATATCGACCTGTCGACCTATGTCGACCAGACCGAGCCGGCCGATGTTCTCTACAATCAGGGCCTTGCCAATCTCAACGCCGGACGCCTGCAAGAGGCTAGCCGCAAGTTCGACGCTGTCGACCGCCAGCATCCCTATTCGGAGTGGGCCCGCAAATCGATGGTGATGGGCGCTTTCGCCGATTACCGCCAGGGCAATTACGACGAGGCGATCGGCTCGGCCAAGCGCTATCTCACGCTCTATCCGTCGACCGATGACGCCGCTTACGCGCAGTACATCATCGGCTTGAGCTATTACCGCCAGATCAAGGACGTGACGCAGGACCAGAAAGAAGCGCGTCAGACCGTTCAGACGATGCAGGATCTGGTGACGCGCTGGCCGACATCGGAATATGTCGACGACGCCAAGGAAAAGATCCGCTTCGCCAACGATCAGCTGGCCGGCAAGGAAATGCAGATCGGCCGCTACTATCTCGAGCGCCGCGAATACATCGCCGCCGTCAAGCGCTTCCGCACCGTGGTGGAGACCTATTCCAACACGCGCCATGTCGAGGAGGCGCTTGCCCGCCTGACCGAAAGCTATTACGCGATGGGCCTGACCTCCGAGGCGCAGACCGCCGCCGCAGTGCTCGGCACCAATTATCCTGACAGCCAGTGGTACAAGGATTCCTACAAGCTCCTGCAGAGCAATGGGCTTGCACCGCGCGAAAATGCCGGGTCGTGGATATCCAAGGCCGGGAAGATGATCACCGGCGCCTGACCCCAAGCAAGCTCGCGGGCTTCGCCAACGCGCCGTCTGCTTGGTTTTTCTTTGTTTGTCGGACCGAAGCGCACGAAGCGCTTTTTCGGATTGATCCGATGCTCAAACAAAAAGATAGTGCGGCGCTGCGGCTGCAATGGTCGCGTGCCGTTCTAGATTCGGGTTCTGATGCTTTCCAGACTGTCGATCCGCGATATCGTCCTGATCGAGAAGCTGGATATCGACTTCCAGCCGGGTCTTTCGGTGCTGACCGGCGAAACCGGCGCCGGCAAATCCATCCTGCTCGATGCCTTGTCGCTGGCGCTCGGCGCGCGCGGCGACGCATCGCTGGTGCGCCATGGGGCGGCGCAAGGCCAGGTCATCGCGGTCTTCGACGTGCCGCGCAACCATCCGGCCCGCACGCTGCTTGCCGACAACGCCATCGAGGATGACGGCGACATCATCCTGCGCCGCTTGCAGACGGCGGATGGCCGCACCCGCGTTTTCGTCAACGATCAGCCTTCGAGCGTGACCTTGATGCGTGATGTCGGCCGTGCACTGGTCGAGATCCATGGCCAGCACGATGAACGCGCTTTGGTCGATCCCGGCGCGCACCGCGAGGTGCTCGACGCTTTCGGCGGCCATCTCGGCGCCGTCCGCTCGACGGCCGAGGCATGGCGGCACTGGCGCGCCTGCGAGCAGGAGCTGTCGCGACACCGCGCCAAGGTGGCGGCGGCCGCGCGCGAGGCCGACTATTTGCGGGCTGCGGTGGCGGAACTGACGAAGCTCGATCCGCAGCCGGGTGAGGAGACGGACCTTGCCGAATTGCGCGCGTCGATGATGCGGGTGGAGAAGATCGCCTCGGAAATCCATGATGCGCAGGATGTGCTGTCCGGTCCGTCCTCGCCTTTGCCGCAACTGGCGAGCCTGCTGAGGCGGTTGCAGCGCAAGGTGACGGAGGCGCCGGGCTTGCTCGATGAAGTGGTCAAGTCACTGGACGAAGCGATGCTGTCGCTCGACGCGGCGCAATCGGGCGTCGAGGCAGCGCTGCGCGCCACCGAATATGATCCGCAGCGGCTGGAGAAGGCGGAGGAGCGGCTGTTTTCGCTGCGCGCCGCCTCGCGCAAGCATAGCGTCGCCGTCGACGACCTGGCGCAGTTGCGCGACACGATGGTTGCCGATCTTGCCGATCTCGACGCCGGCGAGGAGCGCCTGCACGGGTTGGAAAAGCAGGCCGGAGCGGCGCGCGAGACATACGACATCGCCGCCGCGCAGCTGTCCTCGCTTCGTCATGCGGCGGCGGTCGGCTTGACCAAGGCGGTTATGGCGGAATTGCCGGCGCTGAAGCTCGAACGCGCCGCCTTTATCGTGGAAATGAAGAGCGAGGCCGAGAGCCGCATGGAAGAGGGCATCGACCAGATCGAGTTCTGGGTGCGCACCAATCCAGGCACGCGGCCGGGCCCGATGATGAAGGTCGCGTCCGGCGGCGAGCTGTCGCGCTTCCTGCTGGCGCTGAAGGTGGCGCTGGCCGATCGTGGCTCGGCGCCGACGCTGGTCTTCGATGAAATCGACACCGGCGTGGGCGGCGCCGTGGCGGATGCCATCGGCCAGCGGCTGGCGCGATTGTCGAAGCGCGTCCAGGTGCTGTCGGTGACGCACGCGCCACAGGTGGCAGCGCGCGCGGCGACGCATTTCCTGATCTCCAAATCCGGTACCACAGACCGTGTCGCCACCGGCATTGCCGAGATGGACCGGCCGGCGCGGCAGGAGGAGATCGCGCGCATGCTGGCCGGCGCCACCATCACCGACGAGGCCCGCGCCGCCGCCGAGCGGCTGCTGCGTGAGAACACCGGCGCTTCCTGACGGCGCTACTTCTCGATCGGGCTGCTTCTGGTCGGTGAAATTCGGCGTCCGAACAGAGTCAGCATATGGCTCCATCCCGCTGTTTCAGCGTGGTTTTGTCAGAATTCAGCTCCCTTCCATCCGAATCCTGATCTATTGTCCCGGGCCAACAGCAGCCAGGTGCAAATCATGTCCGAAAAACCAGTCGATGCCCTGACCGAAATCGAGGCCGAAGCCGAGCTGAAGCGCCTGGCGGAACAGATCGCCGAGCACGACCGGCGCTACCATACCGAAGACGCGCCTGTTATCACCGACGCCGAGTATGATGCGCTGGCGCGGCGCAATCTCGCCATCGAGGAGCGCTTTCCGGCGCTGGTGCGCGAGGATTCGCCGTCGCGCAGGGTCGGTGCGGCACCCGCGGAAGGCTTTACCAAGGTGCGCCATGCGGTGCCGATGCTCAGTCTTGCCAAGGCCTATACCGACCAGGATGTCATCGATTTCATCGAGCGCGGCCGGCGGTTCTTCGACCGCGACAAGGATCTCGATATCGCCTTCACGGCCGAGCCGAAGATCGACGGGCTGTCGGCTTCGCTGCGCTACGAGAAGGGCGTGTTCGTGCAGGGTGCGACGCGCGGCGACGGTGCCGTCGGCGAGGATATCACCGCCAATTTGAGGACCATCGCCGACATTCCTTCGAAGCTGAGAGGCTCGGGCTGGCCCGAAATCATCGAGATCCGCGGCGAGGTCTACATGACCTATGCGGAATTCGAAGCGCTGAAGCAACGCTCGGCGGCGGTCGGCGGCCAGGACTACGTCAATCCCCGCAACACGGCGGCCGGGTCGCTGCGCCAGAAGGATCCGTCCGTTACCGCCAGCCGCAACCTCAAATTCTTCGCCTATGCCTGGGGCTACACGACAGCGGATCCGGCCCCGACCCAGTATGATTCGGTGCAGAAGTTCGCGGAGTGGGGATTCAAGGTCAGTCCTCTGATGGTACGGGCGAAATCGGCCGATGACCTGATCGCGCATTATCACCGGATCGAGGAGCAGCGCTCGGCGCTGGGCTACGACATCGACGGCGTCGTCTACAAGGTCGACCAGCTGGAGCTGCAGCGCAGATGGGGGTTCGTCACCGGCGAGCCGCGCTGGGCCGTCGCGCACAAGTTTCCGGCCGAACAGGCGATGACGACGGTGCTCAAGATCGATATCCAGGTCGGCCGCACGGGCACGCTGGCGCCGGTTGCGCGGCTGGCTCCGGTCACGGTCGGCGGTGTCGTGGTCGAGAACGTGACGCTGCACAATGAGGACTACATCAAGGGCCTGGACAGCACCGGCCAGCCGATCCGCGACGGCATCGACGTGCGCATCGGCGACACGGTCGTGATCCAGCGGGCAGGCGATGTCATTCCGCAGATCGTCAGCGTCGTCATCGACAAGCGGCCGCCCGATGCCGTGCCATACGAGTTCCCGCACACCTGTCCGATCTGCGGCTCGCCGGCGACGCGCGAGATCAACGAGAAGACCGGCAAGGAAGATTCCCGCCGCCGCTGTACCGGCGAACTGATCTGCCCTGCCCAGGCGGTGGAAGGATTGCGCCACTTCGTGTCACGCGGCGCCTTGGACATCGAAGGCCTGGGGGCGGAGAACATAGACACCTTCTTCAATGCGGGATTGATCAAGACCGCCGCCGATATCTTCACGCTCAGGGATCGCCGTCCGGCCGTCACCAGGGCACTGGCCGAGCGCCGCGAGGAGCAGGCCAGGCAGCGCGAGGCCGCATCGGGCAAGACGCGTAGGAATGTGCGCAGCGTCGAGGATCGCAATTACGAAGGGCTCGACAAGCTGTTCGCGGCCATCGATTCGCGCCGCGAGCCGGAGCTCGACCGTTTCATCTTCGCGCTCGGCATCCGCCATATCGGCGAAACGACGGCCGCGGTGCTTGCCCGGACGTTCTCGACCATCGAGGAGCTGATCCGCGTCGGCAAGGAGACAGCGGCCGCTGCCGATCCGCACTCGGTTTTCCCATCGGTCAACGGCATCGGCGACACGGTGATCGATGCGCTGCGCGATTTCTTCGGCAATCAACGCAATGACGACGTGCTCGACGCGCTGCTCAAGCAGGTCAAGCCGAAGCCCTATATCGTCAACGTCTCTGCCGACAGCGAGGTCGCCGGCAAGACGATCGTGTTCACAGGCTCGCTGGAGAAGATGACACGCTCCGAAGCCAAGGCGATGGCGGAGCGCCTCGGCGCCAAGGTCGCAGGCTCGGTTTCGGCGAAGACCGATCTTGTCGTGGCCGGGCCGGGTGCCGGCTCCAAGCTGAAGCTCGCCAGCGAACACGGCATCGAGGTGATCGACGAGGACGCCTGGCTGGCGCGGATCGGCAAGGCATGACTGGATCGTTCACCGGCTTCGGCCCCAAAGCCATTCCGTTCCTTAAGGCGCTGGATTTCCACCAGAGCCGCGAGTGGTTCCTGGAGAATCGCGACCTCTTCGAAAAGGATTTGCGCGATCCCTTCGGCGATCTTGTCGAGACGCTGACCGAGCGCTTCGCGAAGGCCGGCATCGGCCTGCGCGGCGACCGCAAGAAGTCGCTGTTCCGGATCAATCGCGACGTCCGCTTCGCCAAGGACAAGCGGCCCTACAACCGGCATCTGTCGGCCATCCTGTCGCCCGACGGCACCAAGATGGAGCAGGGGGTGTTCTACGTGCATATCGGGCTCGAGCGCTGCTTCGCCGACATTGCCTGGTGGCAGCCGGAGCCGGCGCTGTTGCTGGCGATGCGCAATGCCATCGCGACCTGGCCGGACAGGTTTCGTGCCCTGGTGATGGCGTTGAAGAAGAACCGTCTTGAACTGCAGACGGAAGGCCGCATGAAGCGCACGCCACGCGGCTTCGAGCATATCAGCGATGCAGATCTGGTCGCCGCCATCCGCAACCGGCATTTTGTCGTCCAGCATGTCATCGATCCGGCGGGAATCCATACGGCTGATCTGGTCGACGAACTCGTCGATTTCACCTTGCGCGCCAAGCCGCTGCTCGATTGGGGCAGGGCGATCGAGGGCAAGGTTTCGGAGCATTCGGCCATCCCGTAGCCGTTTCGGATTTCAAGTCGAGGCGCCGGCCGATGCACGGCCTGGTTGCGTTATGAGGGCAGTTATGCTATCCATATAACCATGGTGCTGATTTGCGCCAACGACCCGCCGCAGAGGCGGGTTTTGCGTTTCGGGCCCTGGCGTCATCCTGCGCAGCCGATGAAGTACAGGCATGTGCGCCTCCAGGGAGCCAACTGAATCAGGGGATCCCGAAGGGCGCGTATCGCGGCCTTGCTCGATCCAGGACATATCAGTTTCGCTGATTTGTTGGCTCAAGCGAATTCGTCTGACTTTTCAACCGCGCACCCCTAAATACCGGCGCGACGTTAGGAATGTGACATGTCGGCTGAGACTTTGACCGCGAATTCCGTGAGCAGCGATTTCTGGCAAGGCGTGCGGCTCTCGATGCCTGTCGTTGTGGCGTCGGCGCCGTTCGCGGTGCTGTTCGGCGCACTCGCCGTCGACAACGGCTTCTCGGTCCTGGAAGCCTTCCTGATGAGCGCGCTGGTCTATGGCGGCGCCAGCCAGATGGTCGGCATCCAGCTGTTCGGCCAGCATGTGGCGCCGTGGCTGGTCGTGCTGTCGATCTTCGCCGTCAATTTTCGTCATGTGCTCTATTCCGCCGGCATTGGCCGGCGCATCGCGCACTGGCCTGTCATCAGCCAAGCGCTCGGCTATTTCATCCTCACCGACCCGCAATTCGCGGTGGCCGAGGCGCGGGCGCAATCCGGGCAGACGGTCGGCTTTGCTTGGTATCTGGGGCTCGGCCTGCCGGTCTATCTGTTCTGGATCGTCGAAAGCGCGCTCGGCGCGGTGTTCGGCAAGCTTATCCCCGACACGCATGCGCTGGGCATCGATTTCCTGCTGCCGATCTATTTTCTTGGTCTTGTGCTGGGCTTCCGCAAGCGGCCGCTGTGGCTGCCGGTGGTCATTGCCAGCGGTGCCGCCTCGATCATCGCCTACAAGACGGTGGGCTCGCCCTGGCATGTCTCGATCGGCGCGATTGCCGGTGTGCTGCTGGCTGTTATCCTGCCACCCCACCACAGCGGCGTGAAGGCACGGCCATGAGCACGACATTCTGGATCATCATCGCCGGTGCGATCGCCACCTATCTCACCCGGGTCGGCGGGCATCTGGTCATCTCCCGTTTCGACACCATCCATCCGCGCGTCGAGGCAGGGCTCAATGCCGTGCCGGCGGCGGTGCTGACGACACTGGTGGCGCCCGAGCTGCTGAACGCGGGACCGGCGGAATGGGCGGCATTGGTCGTCACATCAGTCGTGTCACTGCGCGGAGGGCTGATGGCGATGTTCTTGGCCGGGGCGGCGGCGTTGATCGTTGCCAGGCAGTTCGCCGGCTGACTTTTTGTCCCAGTCAGTCCATGTATGCTCACGGACCCAGCGCCGACACGCGTAATGATCGAGGCAATAATTCCTGTCAGGCGCTTCTTGAAAATCGAAGCGATCCACACCGCGCTCAGCCGAATTGCCTCCGATCTCTCCTGATGGGCGCGACGCACAACGTCGGTGTAAAGGGCGTTGCGCTGCATCGGAGTCAATGCGCCAAGATCGATCGGCCAGCGGCCGGCAGGTTCAGGTGACATTTCCATCTCCCGTGTTTGACCGCCCGAATCGGCGTCAATAACAGGCGGTTTACGCGCCGTTGATCATCAGATAAAATGAATTATTAAGATCATTTTATTCTCCGGGAGAGATGGATGGATTTGACCGACCTTCGCATCTTTCGCATGGTGGTGCGCGAGGGCGGTATCACCAAGGCGGCGGAAAAGCTGTTTCGCGTGCAGTCCAACGTGACCACTCGCATCCGGCAGCTTGAAGAGGATCTGGGCGTGCGGCTCTTTATCCGCGAAGGCAAGCGGCTGCAGGTTTCGGCCGCCGGCCAAAGGTTGATTGTCTACGCGGACCGGTTGCTGGCGCTTGCCGAGGAAGCGCGAACGGCGGTCCTCGATCCGCGCCCACGCGGTAAGCTGCGGCTTGGCGCTATGGAGAGCACCGCCGCGGCTCGGCTTCCTGGCCTGCTCGCCGAGTACCACGCTCGCTATCCCGAGGTGGAGATCCAACTGCGCACCGGCAACCCGCAGGTTCTCGCGGCCGCCATGCTCGCCGGCGAACTCGACGCCGCGCTCGCGGCCGAGCCGATCGCAGACGAAGCAGGCTGCATTTCGCGAGGAGTTGGTCATTGTCTCGGCGGCATCGCGCGGTTCGATCGAGGACCGCAGCGACATGCCCAAAACCATGATAGCCTTCGAGCATGGCTGTCCACATCGCAGGCGGCTGGAAGAATGGTATGCGCGCCGAGGCTTCATGGCCGAGCAAATCGTCGAGCTTGGTTCATATCATGCGATGCTCGGTTGCGTGGCGGCCGGCATGGGCATAGCGCTGATGCCAAAAAGCGTGCTCAAGGGCTTCCCTGAAAGTGGCAGGCTGCAGGAGCATGAACTGCCTTCGGACGAGGACAGTGCCCTGACGGTATTGTTTTGGCGCAAGGGAGCAGGCTCTCCCAATGTCCAGGCTTTGCGGGAGCTGCTTGTGGAGCAAGGCTCCCCAATACCGAGCAAGGTTGCCGCCGCGACTATTGCTTGAGATCGTGCGGCAATGGCGCGGTGGCCTTTCCTAGCCAGGCCAGCGTTTCGCCGTCGAGCATCGGCCCAATCTCGGCCAGCACGCGGGCATGGTATGTGTCGAGCCAGTGCAGTTCGTCACGCGTCAGGAGATCGGTGCGCACCAGGCGGGTGTCGATCGGCGCCAGCGTCAATGTCTCGAAGCCGTGCATGGCGATGTCGCCGCCCTCGATCTCCTCCGCTGGCGTCACCAGGATGAGGTTCTCGATGCGGATGCCGTAGGCGCCTTCCTTGTAGTAGCCGGGCTCGTTGGACAGCATCATGCCTTCCAACAGCTTTTCGGTGCCGGTGCGGGCAATGCGCTGCGGCCCTTCATGCACCGCCAGATACGAGCCGACGCCATGGCCGGTGCCGTGGGCGAAGTCGCAGCCGTGCTTCCATAGCGCCATGCGGGCGACCGCATCGATTTCCGAACCACGCGTGCCGGCGGGAAAGCGCAGCGTCGAAATGCCGATCATGCCTTTCAGCACCAGCGTGAAGCGCTCGCGCATCTCCTCGGTCGGCTGGCCGATCGGCACGGTGCGCGTGATGTCGGTGGTGCCGTCCTGATACTGCGCGCCGGAATCGAGCAGGAACAGTTCGCCGGCCTGCAGCTTGCGGCTGGTGGCGCGCGACACGCGGTAATGCATGATGGCGCCGTTCGGGCCGGCGCCGGAAATGGTGTCGAAGGAGACGTCGCGCAGCGGCATCTGCGTTTCCTCGCCTGTCCGCCGGCGCGACTCCTCCAGCCTGGTGACGACAGATATCTCATCGAGCGAGCCGGGTTCTTGCCGCTCCAGCCAGCACAAGAGCTTCGCCACGGCGGCGCCATCACGCCGATGCGCGGCGCGCGAGCCGTTGATCTCGGCCTGGTTTTTTGTCGCGCGCGGAATGCGGGCGGGGTCGACTGCTGCAATCACGGTGCCGCCATTGGCCTCGATCAGCATGCGCAGCTTGTCGGCCGCCAGCACCGGGTCGAGCGCGACTTTCGCCCCGCTCTTGGCAAGCGCCACGATCGCCGCTTCGAATTCGCCGGGCTCATGCGGCTGGGCGAGCTGGGTGAGGTAGGCCGCGACCTGGCGCGAGAATTTGCGCCTGTCCATGAAAATCTGGTGCGACCCGTCGGCGGCGAGAATGGCGAAGCCGAGCGCCAGCGGCGTGTGCGGCACGTCGCCGCCACGGATGTTGAAGGCCCAGGCGATGGAGGAGGGGTCGGTGAGCACCGCATGGGTGGCGCCGTCCTTGCCGATCGCGGCCGCCAGCCGCGCCAGCTTGTCCTTGGCGAGCTCGCCGGCAAAGCCGATCGGGTGAAGCTCGACAGGCGCCACCGGCGCGTCGGGCTGATCGTTCCAGATGATGTCGATCGGATTCCTGTCCAGCGGCACCAGCACCGCGCCCGACTTGTCGGCAGAGGCCTGCAGCGCCTTGACTTCGCTGATCGTGTGCAGCCATGGGTCAAAGCCGAGCCGCGCGCCCTTGCCGATGTTGTCCTTGAGCCAGACGGCGGGCGGGTTGTCGACCAGGCTTTCGATCGAAAAGACGTCGAGATCGACCTCGCCCCGCACCTGCAGCGTGTAGCGCCCGTCGACAAAGACGAAGGCGCGGTCGCGCAGGACGATGGCGACGCCGGCCGAACCGCTGAAGCCGGTCAGCCATTTCAGCCGCGCCGAACGGTCCGCGACATATTCACCCTGATGCTCGTCGGCGCGAGGCACGATGAAGCCATCCAGTCCGTTGGCAGCCAGCCATTGGCGCAGCAGCGCCACGCGCGGTTTGCCGACGGCCGGTTCGCCCGCGGAATCGAAGGTCTGGAACATGGTGGCCTCCTGCAGTCAGCACAACCGTAGCGTACGGTCGCGGAAACCGGAATCGATTTCCGGCAACGGCAAATTGCTACGGCATCAATTGACTGACAACCGCCGGGCCTTGGTCCAAGCTCGTTCTCGGCTTCAATGTTTGAGGTGGATCGTCACCCAGCCTTCGCGGCGCAAGGTTCTGACATGGCGGAAGTTCTGGCCGACATAGGCCGAGACGACGGCGTCGCGCTGCCGCTCGAGGATGCCTGACAGCACGATCGATCCGCCGAGGGCGATGTGATCGGCCATTTGCGGCGCCAGCCGCATGAGCGGCCGTGCCAGTATGTTGGCGACGATCAGATCGAAAGGCGCGCGCTTGCCGAAGATCGGGTGGTGAAAGCCCGGCGCGGTCACTGTTTCCACCAACGCCTTGACGTGGTTGAGCCGCGCATTGGCGGCGGCCACCCGCACCGCCACCGGGTCGATATCGGTTGCCAGCACTGGAATATGCGCCAGCCTGGCGACGGCAATGGCCAGCACGGCGCTACCCGTGCCGAGGTCGAGCGCGTTGCGCGGGCGTTCGCGCCGCACCACCTTTTCCAGCATTTCCAGGCAGCCGGCCGTGGTGCCGTGATGGCCGGTGCCGAAGGCGAGGCCGGCCTCTATCTCGATGGCGAGTTCGCCGCTGTGGCGCTTTCTGCGGTCATGCGCGCCGTGGACGAAGAAACGGCCGGCGCGCACCGGCTTCAGCCCTTCCAGCGAGCGCGCCACCCAGTCGATGTCGGGCAGGCTCTCGCGCTCGATCGGCTTCGACAGGGAAAGCCCTGCAAGGATGTCCTTCAAGCGGGTCTCGACCGCATCGACGTCGTCATCGGCGTAGAGCGACACTTCGTGGATGTCCTTGTCCTCGTCGACCTCCAGCAGGGCGATCGGCAGGCCTTCATCCTCGAAAGCCGCTTCGAGCGCCGCGAAAATGCTGACGGACTCGGTCTTTCCGGTGGTGAAATAGAGGCGCGTCTGGGTCATGAAATGTGTTTCTTTTTGAGCATGATCTCAGGACAAACGGGGTCTCCGTTTGTCCGAGAAAACCGGGTCCCGCTTTTCGGGATCAAGCTCTAGCTTTTCGCCGCCAGCCGCTTCAGTTTGGCGACGGCCGTTTCCGAACTTTCGCCATAGGCGATGGTCCCGGCAAAGTCACCCTTGGCGTTGAGCAGCAGCACCGAGGCGGTGTGATCCATCGTGTAGTCGCCGTCGCCGGTGTCGACCTTCTTCCAGTAGATGCCGAACGACTTGGCCATCGCATGGACCTTGTCCGGATCGCCTGTGATGCCGGTGATCCGGTCGGAGAAATTGCTGACATAGGCGTTCATGACATCGGGCGTGTCGCGCTCCGGATCGACCGAGACGAAATAGGCGTGCAGGTTCTTGCCGTCGTCGCCGAGCGTCTTCAGCCAGCCGGCCAGCTCGAACAGCGTGGTCGGGCAGACCTCGGGGCAATGGGTGAAGCCGAAGAAGACGACGCTGGGCTGGCCCCTGAAGGCAGCCTCGGTGATCGGCGCGCCCTTCTGGTCGACCAGCGTAAAGGCGGCGCCGAAAGGTTCGCCGCCATAGTGGCCGCGGTACCAGTCGAAGGTCAGCCAGCCGATGCCGGCCGCCATCAGGACGAGAATGCCGACCAGAATAGAACGCATCATCAGTAAGGTCCGTCTTGCAATTTCTTCGGCGTGCCGGCCAAGGCCACAGGCAAGCCTTTGGTTCGGCGAACAGTCTTAGCGGTTTGACCGGGTACACGCAAAGGTGCCGCGTTGACGCAACCGGCCATGGCGGATGCGGCGGTTTCATCCGGTGCCGCCGCTTGCAATGCCGTGCTCTTCGCCCCACCTGAGACCGGCAACTCGAACCGCAGGAGGCTAGTTTGCGACGACTGACTGGGCGACGACTGATTGGGCGAAAACTGATCGGCGGCGCGTTGGCCGCGTGCGTTGTCCTTGGCGCTGGTGCCGCCGTAGCCGAGGAAGTCGGCAAGGTCGGCGTCGACTGGCTCGGCAACGACATCATCGTCGAGGCGATCAAGGATCCGAAGGTGGAGGGCGTCACCTGCCACGTCTCCTATTTCGATCGCGGCATCATCGACCGCCTGCACAAGGGCAACTGGTTCGAGGACCCTTCCGATTCCTCGATCTCGTGCCGCCAGACCGGTCCGATCAGCATCGGCGACATCGACATGAGCGAGGGCGGCGAGGAAGTGTTCAAGCAAGGCATCAGCCTGATCTGGAAGAAGCAGGTGGTGAACCGCATCTACGACAAGGCCAACGAGACGCTGATCTATCTCTCGCATTCGCGCCAGGTGCAGAACGGCTCGGCCAAAATGTCGGTCACCACCGTGCCGCTCTACGGCCAGAACGTGGTGTGGAGCAACGGCAAGCCGAAATAGGCGGGTCGAACTCCTTCGCGGAACCGGTATGACGGACGATTGGTCCCGCTTGCGGGACCAATCGCTCTGACGTAAAGCCGCCGGCATGGACCGTTCCGAAGATCTCGTCCCGAAGGACTCCGAGCCCCGCATCCATCCGACCGCGGAACTGAAGGCGTGCAAGCTCGGCCGCTATGCCTCGATCGGTGAGCGGGCGGTGCTGCGCGAGGTCACTGTCGGCGACTTCTCCTATTTCGAACGCCACTGCGAAGCGATCTACACGACGATCGGGAAATTCTGCTCGATCGCCGCCAACAGCCGCATCAATGCACTGGAACATCCCATCGAGCGGCTGACCCAGCATAAGGTCAGCTACCGGCCGAACGAGTATTTTCGCTGGCTGGGCGTCGACGCCGAATTCCGCGCGCGGCGGCAGGCGAAAGCCGTGACCATCGGCCACGATGTCTGGATCGGCCACGGCGCGGTGATCATGCCCGGGATCACCATCGGCAATGGCGCGGTGGTCGGCGCCAATGCGGTGGTGACACAGGACGTGCCGTCCTACACGATTGTCGCAGGCGTGCCCGCCAGACCCCTCAGACCACGCTTCCCGGCCACTGTCGCGGCACGCATCGAGCGTCTCGCCTGGTGGGACTGGCCGGTCGAAAAGCTCGCCAGAGCGGTTCCCGACATGCAGGCAATGCCGATCGAAGCCTTCCTCGATCGCTGGGAAAACGACGTCAGCTGACCTGAAGCGGGCTGCGTTTCCGGACTGAAACCCCTTCCGCCATGCGGGGGTGGCGCAGCGGAAGGGGCTGGAGGTAAACCGCCGTGAAGCGGAAGGAACAGGCACTCTTGCCTGCACGGTTACTGTGACATTAAACCCATAAAGCGTGTTTTCGCTCTATTCTCCCTATGCGTGTATTCAATTGTAGCTGACGTATTTGTTTGCGCCGGGAACCTGGAGCGGTCGCCGGTTGTTTCTCATCGCGCCGCGGCATTGAGGAATTTGGATAGATGGAAAAGCTTTTCACCAAGATAGCCAACTGGGTCGCCCATGTAACCGGCCTGCCGCTGACATTTGCCGTCTGCTGCCTGATCGTCGTCGTCTGGGCAGTGACAGGTCCGTTCTTCGGCTTTTCGGATACCTGGCAACTGGTGATCAATACCGGCACAACCATCATCACCTTCCTGATGGTGTTTCTCATCCAGAACACCCAGAACCGCGACGGCGCGGCGATCCAGGCCAAGCTCGACGAACTGATCCGGGTCGGCAAGGGCCAAAACCACTTCATCGGCATCGAACACCTGACCGAATCCGAAGTCGAGGAGATCCGCGAAAAATGCGAGCGTGCGGCGAAGCGGCATGACGAGAATATCGCCGCCATGGCCGCCAAGAAGGCCGTGGCGCAGAAGCGCGGGCCGAAAAAGCACGCGGCCTGAAGATCAGCCTTTCATGAACGCCGCGAAAGGCTCCTTGTAGTCCGGATGCCAGCGCGACAAAGCAGGGCGGTTTTCGATGATGTCGCCGATCGCCCAGGCCATGCGCTTTTCATCCAACGGCCGCGCCGCCTCATTGTCCGGGCACAAGATGTAGAAATCGCCCCTGGTCAGGGATTCCAGCATGAAATCAACGACCTGTCCGCCGGTCCAGGCGCCGGCCGGTTTTTCCGTCGCGCCTTCGGTCAGGCCGGTAAAGGTGAAGCCTGGGATCAGCAGATGGGCTGCGACATGGGCGCCGGCTTCGTTGCGTAATGCATGCGCCAGGCCTTCGGTGTAGGTCTTCACCCCGGCCTTGGAGACGTTATAGGCGAGGTTGCCGGGCGGCGTGGTGATGCCTTGCTTGGAGCCGGTGTTGACGATCAGGCCCGGCCTGGCCGAGGCAAGCATGCGCGGTGCGAAGGCCTCGACGCCATGCACGATGCCCCAGAAATTGATGTCCAGCAGCCGTTTCCAGGCATCGCGGTTTTCCCAGGGCTTTCCGGGATTGTCGCCGACGCCGGCATTGTTCATCAGCAGCGACACATCGCCGAAGGCGCCGAACGCCCTTTCGGCGAGGCGGTCCACCTCATCCGCCTTCGAAACGTCGGCGGCAACGGCAAGCACGGCATCGTCGCCGGCAATCGCGGCGACGGCGCGCGAGGCGTCGTCAAGGCGCGCGCCGCCAATGTCGGCCAGCACGATCTTCATGCCCATCAACGCAAGCCGCTTGGCGGCCGCAAGACCGATGCCGCTGGCGGCGCCGGTGATGACGGCGGCGTTGCCCCGGCCAAGCGCGGGCAGGACGGTCTGGATCTCGGCGTCGGTGGTCATGGGCGATGGTTCCTTCTTGCGATGGCGCCGAACTTAGCGCCCGAACGGGCTTGCGCAAGCCTCTGCTCACCTTGTCGGGTTGACCAGTCCGGTAGAGGCTGCGCATGTTGCCCCTGGCAAAAGGAGACTTTTGCCGGGGCAAAGGGAGACTTTTGCCGGGGCAAAATGGAGATTTCCTGATTGACGGACTGGGTCGCAATTCTGAAGGAACAGACCGCCATCGGCGATCAGATGGGTCGCGAGGTGCCGCAGATGCTGGCCAACCCCGACATCAGCGAAGCGCAGGTGAAGACGCTGTTTTCCGCTTTGGAGAAGCAAGCAGAGTTCGTCGAAAAGCTGCGCATGGCGCTGGAAAAGTTTGGCCATGATTTCTCGATCATCAAGGCGGCGGAACGGCTGGAGGAGCGCTATGCCGACCTTGCCGCGTCGGTGGCGGAAAAACTGAAAGCGATGCGAAAGTAGGGTAGTGTCTCAGTCCAGGCGCGCCGCTCCGGCGTCATGGCGGCGCGCTTCTTGCCTTTGGCTAGGTTGGCATGAGTTAGCTTTTCGAGCCGGCTGGGGGCGCCAGGAACAATATCAGTGTTCTGAGCCACCTTGATACGCCATCCCGACGGCCCTTCTTGGGCAATCAGAAGCAATATGCCTTTCCTGAGCCCTGCCGGGGACCCGTCCGGGGCAGATGCTCCCGTTAGGGTCCAAGTGTAATGAACGGAAGCAAGCCCCGGAGCCAATTCCACGACGACGAGACATCGCCTTCCAATCGGCTATCCCGAAACATGGTGTCATGGGTGGCTCGGTGCGCTGCTTCGATTTCGGATCGGTTCTTCCACCAAACACCTACGACGTTGACGAAATTAGCATCAGGAGCGAACAGAGATGCAAACTCATCCATATCATGCCGGTTCCAAGCGTTCGCAAAAGCGGTAGCGACATGCTCAGGCTTGCTAGTCGTCATGTCCATGACCAACGTCTCCTAGATACTTTCCGCTAAGTCGGAGGCCGGATGCGACAGCGGCAAGGTCAATTTTCAAACCGAGACACTACCGCAATAGCGGCTATTTTTCGAGCACTCGCGCAAAACGCGTATCCGGCACGAGCCATACCGTTGCGACCAGCACATACAGCCCGACGCCGATCCACTGGCTGACGAAGGTCAGCGCGACGGCTGCGATGTAGATAGCCAGCGAGATCTTTCCCTTGCGATCGTTGCCCAGTGCCTTGGCAAAGGCGGTGTCCTTGCCGTGCAGGCGATGCAACGCGGCGGCCAGTATCGCATAGGCGATGGCGCATAGTGCGAGGTCGGCGCCATAGACGGCGACCGGCACTGGCGCAAAGTGGTTCTCGCCCATGAAGGCTGTCGTCACCGGCATCAGCGACAGCCAGAACAGCAGATTGAGGTTCGCCCACAGCACGCGGCCGTCGACGCGCTGCACGGTGTGGAACATGTTGTGCAGGTTGTTCCAGTAGATGCCGACATTGATGAAGGACAGCACGTAGCTGAAGAAGACCGGCCACAATGGCACCAAGGCGGAGACATCCTCGCCATGCGGTACTTTCAGCTCAAGCACCATGATGGTGATGATGATGGCCACGACGCCATCGGTGAACGCCTCGACCCTGCCTTTGCCCATAAATCCTCCCTTCTGCCGGCACAGGTTACGGTACGAAATCCAAAGACGCCATCTCTCGATTTGATCGCTCAACAACGAGCTTGTTGCTCCGGCAACGCCCACCGTGCCGTCAGGAGGCCTGCCTGCCGGCCGGAACGTCGCGGATGAACGTGCGTTAAGTCGCGATCCCCGAAACCGGTAATGAGGTTGGCCATGGCCATTCGCGATTTGGCGCGTACGCCCAACGAAACTCGCGGCGATGCTCTTTCAATCACGGCCGTCGCCGCGATGATCGCGGTGCTGTTTGCCGGCAGCACCGTGCTGACGCCGCTCTACATCATCTACAAGCAGCAATTCGGCTTTTCACAAATCACGCTGACGCTGGTCTACGCGGTGTATGTCGTCGGTAATCTGGCGGCACTGCTGATGCTGGGCGGCATCTCGGACGTTGTCGGGCGCCGGCCCGCGAGCCTGGCGGCCATGCTTGTCGCCATCGTCAGCGCGCTTGTCTTCCTGTTTGCCGGAGACGTCGTGTCGCTCGATGTCGCCCGCATTCTGAGCGGGCTCGGCATCGGCATTGGCGCGGGGACGGGAACCGCATGGATTGCCGAGCTTCTTCCCGGTGCGGACAAGTCGCGCGCCAGCGTCATCGCCACCAGCACCAATTTCCTCGGCCTCGGTTTTGGCGCCTTGATCTCAGGACTTCTGGCCGAGTACGAGCCCTGGCCGTTGCGGCTGGTCTTCATCGTCTACCTGGCGGCACTCGCGGTGGTGACGATCCTGGTCTGGCGCACCCGTGAAACGGTGGCGAAGCCACGTGGCCTCAAATATGTTTCCATCCGGCCGCAACTCTCCGTGCCGGAGGATATCCGCGCGCGTTTCGTCGCGCCGGCGGTCACCGGCTTCGGCGCGATGGCGCTGGTCGGCTTTTATGCCGCCGTGGCGCCGAGCATCCTTGCGCAGCAGCTGCATGAGGCCAACCACGCCGTCGCCGGCGCGCTGTTCTTCGAACTGGCGATCGTCACCGCGCTCAGCATCGTGGTTCTGATGCACATGAAGAGCAACAAAGCCATGCTGGCCGCGCTGGCATTGATGATCCCAAGCGTTTTGTTGGTGGTGGCGGCGCAAATGATGGCTTCGCTGGCGTTGATGATCGCGGCGACAGCCTGCTGCGGCGTGGTGGCGGCGCTCGGCTACCGTGGTGGCCTGCAGGTGGTGAACGAGATCGCGCCGCGGGATCGCCGCGCGGAGGTGGTGTCCAGCTTCTTCATCTGCTGCTTTGTCGGCAATGCCTTGCCCGTCATCGGCATCGGCATCGTTTCGACCTATGCCAATTCTATCGCCGCAAGCCTGGCCTTTGCGGGCATGATTATCATATTTGCGGTGGTGGCGCTGGCCTTCGGGCTGAAACACAGGCGTTGAGACGAGGCGCCGCTCGGGCTCAGCCGCTCGGCATTTCGGGCGCCATGTTGGCGCGCTGGCGCGGCACGCCAAGCCCGGTATCCGGTGGTTCGCCGGCGGCCGGCCTGTTCTCGATCATGTGCAAGGTCCGCCAGCCGCCGAAGCGGTAGTAGGCCGCTGCCAGAACCAGCGACGTGATGGAGCCGGCCGGAAAACTCCACCATAGCGCCTCCTCACCGAGCACGCCTCGCATGAAATAGGCAAAGCCGGTGCGCACGACCAGCACCGAGGAACAGGACGAGGTTGGCGTTGGAGGTGGCGGTCAGCGCCGATTCGCCGAGGAAACGGCCGACCCAGACCGCGTTGATCGACCCGTTGAGCGACTGCAGCACGTTGGAGCCGAGCACCGGCAGTGCGAACAGCAGAAGCGTGCGCGGAATCGGCCCGCTGGTCAGGTCGCCGGTGCGGCGGCGCGAGGGCATTTTTTCGTCCATGGCTGGCAACTCGGCGAAGGTTTGTCTCAAGTCCGGTCCACGATGATCGCCGATTCCACGGGACAGGTCTGCCTTGATCTAATCATGTTCTCAAAACTTCAGGAATGGGATATTGATTCTTGATGCGTGGGGCCGCATTCCTACTAGATCTTGGATAGACCGGGGGGTTCATGTCCGATATTCCGCTGTTTTCCGAGCGCCTGAGCCGGCGCGCGTTTCTCGGTGCATCCGCCTTGGGCGCGGCCTCCATGGCTCTTTCGGCGTGCACCACGACGGACGTTGCGCCGCCGCCGGTGGCGGCACCGCCAAGCGATCCGGCTTTCGGCGATGCCGCAAGCATGTATGCGGCGCGCACCGACGAGGGCTATCAATTGCCGGCAATCCCGGTGGCCAAGCTCGATCCGAAATTCGTGCGCCAGATCGTATCCGACCCGACCGGAGAGAAACCCGGCACGATCGTCGTCGATACGTCCGAGCACTTCCTCTATCTGGTGGGCGATGGCGGCAAGGCTATCCGCTACGGCGTCAGCCTCGGCAAGGCCGGTTTCGGATGGACCGGCAGCGCGGTGGTTCAGGCGAGGAAGAAATGGCCGGTCTGGACACCGCCGCCGGAAATGATCCAGCGCCGGCCGGAACTGGCGAAATACAAGGACGGCATGCCGCCCGGCCCGCAGAGCCCGCTCGGCGCCCGCGCGCTGTATCTCTTCCGCGACGGCAAGGACACGATGTACCGGCTGCACGGCACGCCGGAGTGGGATTCCATCGGCAAGAACGCATCGTCGGGCTGTGTGCGCTTCATGAACCAGGACATCATCGACCTCTACAGCCGGGTCAACGGCGTCGCGCCGGTCTTCGTGCGCCCCAATCTGTCGGCCGCCGGCAAGATCACCGCCGTGTCGAACAGGACTGCCGAGCCGATCGATGCCGGCGTGCCAAGGGATGCGGAGATGCTGAACTAAGCCTTCACGATCTGCTCAGGCGGACGCGCTCGGCGCGCCCGCCTAAGCAGTGGTCGTTACTTCTTGGCCAGGCCCGGCAGCGTGACCTGATAGACCAGGAACATGGTGTCGACATCGGCGCCGTCGTCGGCCTTGTGGGCGCGCCGACCTGGAAGCCATCCTGGGTAAGGAAGTCGTTGTCGTTGGCGACGAACAGGAAATAGTCGTCGGGCAGCTTCGGATCGAGCACGCTGACCACCGACATCGCCTCCCACTTCTCCGAAAGGTTGTTCCTGTCATTCGGCGCGCCGTTGTGCAGGCCGAAGCGGCCGAGCTCGGCACTGTCGTTGATGTCGATGAACGGCGTCAGCTTGGCCGGCGTCACCGATGGGTCGAGCACGCCCTTGGGCGCCAGCGGCTTGCCGGCGGCATCGAACGCGCCGCCGGCGATGTCGGTCGCGGCCGAGACGTCGACGACGAAGATCTGGCGCACCAGCGAGGTGTCGCCCTTCACGCCCTGGCCGTTGCCGCTGTCACGCGCCAGCATCAGGAACGTCTGATCCGACAATGCCACGATCTCGCTTTGCGCGGCGATCTTGGTCTTGCCCTTGGCATCCCTGAACACCGGCAGCGGCACGACATACTCGTGCGCCAGCTTGAGATGGGCGAAGTCGGATGCGTCATAGACCAGCGCCCTGGTGTTCTGGCGCGTCGCGGGCGAATCGCCGCCATCCTGCCTGGGTGCCGACTGCAGCACGGCGATCAGGAACTTGCCGTCGGGCGTCATCGCCATGCCTTCGAGGCCCTGGTTGTTCTGGCGGCCGCTATCGGGATTCTTCGGATCGGGCTCGGCGGCACCCGGCCCCGGATTGTCGGAGGCGAAGTTCGGCGCGCCGCGGCGCATCGGCACCAGCGCCGCCGGCGGCTGGGTCGCCGACAGCAGATGTCCGTCGGCGGAGAAGCGGTAGATGTTGGAGCCGTATTCGTCGGAGATGAACATGGTGCCGTCGGGCAGGCGCGCGATCGCCTCGTTGTCGAGCGCCAGCTTGCCGTTGGCTTCGGGCAGGATCGGCATGTCGCCGCTTGCCGCGCGCACGCCGTTGAGCGGATCGAGGCCGGTGGCATCGGCGCCCTTGTCGTCGGTGAGAAGCATGGTCTCGGCAAGCGTTGCCTTGACGCCCGCCTGCTCCTGGCCGGCGGCGGGTGCGGCACCTGGTTTGACCGGGGCAAACTCGATGCCGATCGTGTTGAGGCGCGGCCGGTAGTCGGTGGTGCCGACGACATTGTAGCCTCGGTCCGGAAGCAGCCAGAGCGAACCCTTGTAGCCGCTCGCGTCATGCGTCCAGCCCGCGATGTCGATCGACATGCCTGAGCCCGAACCGAACGTCTCACCGAACTTGTCGCGCAGAGCGGCCGGGATGCGGCCGACGCCGACCAGTCCCTTGTTGACGAGGCCGCCGATCGTCGCGGTGCTGTCGGCGAGCGCCGGCGTCAAGGCGGTGAACAAGGCCAGCGCGATGCCGAGCGACGCGGTTCGGTACAGGTGTTTCATGGATAGTCCTCTTTGTGACAGATGTGCCGGAGCGGCCGCGGGACGAAAAGCTGAAGAGGTGCGACAACGATGATGCCGCTAGCACCTCCCGAAGCGCGGTCTACGGCGCGAACATGATGCTTGCGTGACAGCGCATGATGCATGCCAGGTTCGTGTTCGCGCGCGCGGCACACCGCAAATCGAGGACGGCTTCGAGATGCTGCAGCTGGCGCGCGGCTTGTCGCAGGACGAGTTTCTGGCGCGCGCGCATTGCTACACCGTCATCAACACCAACTCGCCGCGCCAGCTCGACATTCCGA
The DNA here is from genome assembly GCF_040317725.1 of Mesorhizobium sp. M1396. NCBI lineage: Bacteria > Pseudomonadati > Pseudomonadota > Alphaproteobacteria > Hyphomicrobiales > Phyllobacteriaceae > Mesorhizobium > Mesorhizobium sp. M1396. The sequence goes on from NZ_JAMYLA010000021.1 coordinate 64,361, forward strand.
TGGCGCAAGGCATCATCGATTTTGCACGTGCGGGCCAAGTCTCGGTGATCACGCCGTTCTGCCTGGCGGGCGCGCCATGGCGCCGATTACAGTTGCCGGCGCGCTGACGCTGCAGCATGCCGAAGCGCTGGCGGGGCTGGCGCTGGCGCAGCTCGTGCGGCCCGGTGCGCCGGTCGTCTACGGCTCTTTCTCCTCCAATGTCGACACTGGTCGAATTTCGGCAACTGGACGCAAAGCGGGTCAAAGACGGCGAGCGAGCGCGCCACCGGCGCTGGCCGACTTCGAGCCGCCGGCTTCCGCTGCCGCTACATCAGGCGCCCTCGACGAGTTCATCGCGCGGCGAACGGCGGAGGGCGGAGCGGCGCCGGTGTCGTGAGACAGCGCCGCTACGGGCGTTTGATTTCTTGCTCCTGCCGAATTGCGGCCACGCCGCGGAACCAGCGGCGTCCCAAGACATTCAGGGTTACGGCCGGTGCCTTGTCGCATTTGCCAGCCATTGTGGGAGGACGACATGGGATTCGACCAGTATCACGAACCGCCCGAAGAATTGACGCAGGAGGTGCGGACCTTTGCCCGCATGATCACCTCGCTGATCGAGGAGGCGGAAGCGATCAGCTGGTACGAACAGCGCATGTCGGTGGAAAAAGACGCGCAAGCGCGGGCCATCATGAAGAACGCGCAAGGCGAGGAGTTCAAGCATTTCGGCATGGATCTCGAATTCCTGCTGCGCCAGAAGGAGGACTGGCGGGCAGAACTGAAGGAAATCCTGTTCACCACCGGTGACATCGTCAAGGCCGGCGAGAAGGGCGAGAAGAAGGTGGATTGAGGTCTGCGACCGACCTACTTAAATATTGGGAGCTTCCTAAGCTCTTTATAGGTAATCTTCCCGCCTTTCTTTGCAAATAGATCAACGCTCTGTGCGGCTCGCACGCCGGTGTAGAAACCGTAGTCGAGTATAAGACCCATAAATTTACGACCGGCATCTCCAACCGTTATGCCTTCCGTTATGACATGGAGAATTCTTAAATTTACCAAATTCAAAAACTTGTTAAAATTCATATTCTCTGTCGTATTCTCAATTAAGAATGCATTCTTCCTTTGTTTTGATACGCAAAAATCGCGAATTTCCTCCAAGAGTGCCTTTAGCTGATCAGCCTCTTGTGATGCATCCGCGTCGAGGTCTCTCAGTTTTGAACTTATTGTTTCCGACGCGGCCACATTCACGTTGGAGACGGACACTTTCTTGCGCCCCTCAACGGAGGCCTTTGTCATCGCCTGAGCAAAGAGGTTAATGGCATCTCGTGGCACCCCGGCTGCAACCCAAGTGAGGCGAGGCAGTACGTCGGCGCTGGTGCAGAGACTCCTGACCGACTTCAAGCCGGCATATCTCGAATGCGAGTCAAGAATCGCTTGGATGTGCGCCGTTGCTCTGTCCGGAGACGTCAGATTATAGTCCAAACGAATATATTGCGCGTCTTGCGGTATTTCTAAACCAATCTTACTTGATTGATCGTAGGTTTGAGTAAGAGTCTCAATCGCCGAAATCTTCAAGAATACCCTGTTGCCGCGCGCGCAGGCGTAAATAAAATCCAAAACAATCGGCTGAAGGTCCTTCGATAGTACATGAAAATCATCAAGAAAAAGAAAAAGATTGCTGCCTGCTCGTGCAAAGCGGCTTATTTCTCTTCGAATTGTAGGGAGTAGTTTTCGTATCTCGACCTCAGTTATGTTTGGTGACCGAAGCGCGGTTATCATCGGATTGTATTCAAGCGATGGGTTTAGTTCGCTGAATATCTGGTCAAAAATTTCGCGGAATATATCTGCGGCGACTTGGGGATCGTCGCGCCGCGAGTATACCTGCATATCAATCCAGACGCATGATTGGTCGTCTTGCTTGCGGTCGTTCAATGCGTAGAGGAGCAGCGTAGATTTCCCGGCTCCGCGTCGTCCAAGCACGACGTGATTGGCATTGGATACGATCTGAGATTCGGCCCCAGATACAGAGCGAGTGTATCGACTCATAAAGTCATACTCAAAACTGAAACGATTTATATTCTGGCTCTCGGCTAGTGTCTTGAGGAGTAACCGAGCCTCCGGGCCTTCTAGAGAGTCTTCGCTCGCCTTTTGCTTTATAGTTGCTATTATCTCTTCCTGGTCAATATTGTGTAGTGCGGTGCGGGATGCCTCTAAAATCTCAAAATGTCGATTTGTTGGGTGGGGTATATATATTACCAAGACATGTTGCTTCGATGTCTTCTGAAATTCGTGTTTTACACCAATCAGTCCTGATTTTTTTTCAAATTCATGAAGTAAAGTCTTTAGGGAATCGAGATTGTTATTCATATCCTACCCCGCAGGGGAAAACCCTTTCCCGCAAAATATGTTTTTGTCTCTTTCAATAAATCTTGGACAACCCGTGCTGCTTCTGCAGTGGAAATGACAAGATCTGCCGCCCTCGACACATGATCATAATCACACGTATTTCTATCGCTGCGCAAAACACTCAATTTGTTGCCAAAAGTTGCGGCGTTTGGGAAGTCCGCCGGTAGTTCTCCCACCTTTTTGTGGTCGGAGCTATCCGTTGAATGAGCGCCTGTTGAGTAGTAGCGCGTCGCTTTCGTGCACGAGTAGCCTGCATAATAAAGTCGTGAGACTTTCTGTCTCCATTGGTGTGATTTAGCGTGCTGGATGAGTTTGTGACTGGAATGTGAGGCATTGTTGCCAAGATTCGAATTCTAGAGGACTATACTCGCGATGCACCGCTTTTAAAGTAGAACGATGCCGCCGATCGATTTCATTACCATAGGTAATCCGAGAAGAATAAAGACCATCCTAACGGGTGTTGTCGACCAAATTGCCTTGGACGCAATTGAGGAAGAAATAAAAAGAAACACCCAGCAGCTATTTGATTTAGCGCTATATCACTATCGATTTGCAACGCCGCGCTTTTGCTCGGCCGAAGTCAATGGTTGGCTCATTGCCCTTTGACGTTGGGCAGCGAAATAGCCCAAGTCAGTCTCGCCATAGTCCATGCGTTCAACCTGGTAGCCGGGCGTGAGCATAGGGACGGCAGGTCATCTCGGTGCAATTCTGTTGCCCGCGCCGCGAGTCGATGGCCGTAACCAATCTGGTTCGGCCTCGCCCACGATCAATCGCTATCCCGTGCGACCAGTTCCAGCGGCCAGACTTCGCGCATGATCCGTGGACCTTCCGGGCCGGCGAAGGCCGGGATCGAGGCCAGCAGCATTTCGGCGAGCCGCTGTCCCATCGGCTCCAGCGCCGGGCGGAAGGCGGTCAGCGCCGGCGAGAAGTAGCGGCAGAGCGGTGTGTCGACAATGACGGTCACCGCCATGTCGTGACCCGGCCTGATGCCCATCTCGGCCAGAGCCTTGCAGCCGCCAAGCGCCATCGCGTCATTGTTGAAGATGATGGCGGTCGGCGGATCTTTCGAGCGCATCACCCGCGGTGTCACCTCGTAGCCACCGGCCTCGTTGATGAAGCCGGACGCGATCAGTTCGGGGTCGACCTCGATGCCGTGCCGCCGCAAGGCCTTGCGGTAGCCGGCCAGGAACAGATAGCCGAAGTTGAGATCGAGCGACGGGCGGATGGCGGCGATGCGGCGATGGCCGCGCGCCACGAGGCGGTCCACCGCATCGGCTCCGGCCTTTTCGAAATCGAGGTCGAGGGAAGGGTAGGACTTGGCCCCGGAACGGCTGCGGCCAAGCGTGGCGAACGGGAAACCGACCTGGGTGAGGTAGTCGATGCGCTCGTCCTCGCGCCGCGTCCAGGCCAGCAGCACTGCGTCGGCGCGGCGCGTTTCGACGACGCGGCGCAGGCGCTCCTGCTGGTAGTCGCCCGGCGCGCCCATCACCACGATCAGGTCGAGACCGCTTTCGGCGAGCCTGGCCTGCAGCCCGATAAGGAACGGAATGAAGAACGGTTCGCCATATTGCTGGTCGCCCGGATGCGGCTGCAGCATGAAGGCGATCGAATGGGTGGCGCCTTGCCTGAGACTGCGGCCGGACTGGTTCGGCGAATAGTTGAGCGTCCTGGCCGCCTCCAGCACACGCTTACGCGTGTCGGCATTGACGTCGGCGCGGCCATTCAGCGCGCGCGACACCGTGCCGATCGAAATGTTCAGGTGACGGGCAAGGTCGTGAATGCTGGACGCCAAATGACTGTTCTCCCCCTTGCTTGGCTAGCACCGGTAGCCGCTCAGGCCAAGGCGGCAAGGACGATTTTTGAGAGCGGCCAATTGACATTCTACGCCTTCGGGTGTGTTCTCGTAAACGTTTACGGAAAAACGTTTACGGTCTTGCCGTGAATGCCGTGACGATCGGTCTGGAGGGACCGAGAGGGAGGAGTGCTGGATGATCGATGTCGTCCTGGTCGGCTGCGGAGCGATGAGCAAAGCCTGGCTCGATGCCGTGCGGCAGATCGACGGGCTGGCCATTGTCGGCCTTGTCGACCTCGACGCCGACAGGGCGCGGGCGAGGGCGCGTGAATACGACCTCACCAATGTCGTCATCGGCACCAGTCTCGACGCCGTGCTCGACCAGACCAAACCGCAGGCGGTGTTCGATGTGGTGGTTCCCGCCGCCAGGCGCGAAGTCGCGCTCTCCGCTTTTGCCCATCATTGCCATCTGCTGACGGAAAAACCGCTCGCCGACAGTCCTGAGAATGCGCGGGCCGTCGTCGAGGCGGCTCGCCAGGCCGGACGCATCCATGCCGTCGTTCAGAACCGCCGCTATGTCGCCAATGTCAGGCGCATCCGGAGATTTCTGGACTCCGGCGCCATCGGTGCGCCGACCAGCATCCATGCCGACTTCTTCGTCGCGCCGCATTTCGGCGGCTTTCGCGAGGAGATGGCCCATGTGCTGCTGCTCGACATGGCGATCCACACGTTCGACGCCGCCCGCTACATGGTCGATGGCGAGCCGGCCGGGGTCTATTGCCAGGAATGGGAGCCGGCCAATTCCTGGTACCGGCAGGGATCGTCGGCCAGCGCCGTCTTCGATCTCGGTGGCGGCAAGGTCTTCACCTATGCCGGCTCCTGGTGTGCCGACGGCTTCCGCACCAGTTGGGAAGGCAGCTGGCGCATCGTCGCCGAGCGCGGCAGCCTCATTTGGGACGGCAACGATGCGTTGAAGGCGGAGGTGGTGGCGTCGGGCCGCGATGGCCTGATCGACAAGACCCAGCCGATCGAAGTGCCGCTGCTCGATCCGGCCGACCGCATCGGTGGCCATCTCGGCATCATCAGGGATTTTATGCATGCCATCGAGACCGGCACAGAGCCGGAGACGCGTGGCGCCGACAACATCAGGAGCCTGGCCATGGTTTTCGGCGCCATCGAGAGCGCCGAAACCGGACGCCGCGTGTCAATCGCAGAGGACGCACAATGATGCCAAACCCGCTTCTCGACATCCGGATCGGCACCATGGTGCGGGCCAACCTCGACGATCCGGCGGCCTACATCAAGGCGATCCTGCCGCTCGGATTCGAGAGCATCCAGCCCTTCTTCTGGCAGACGCTGGGCGGCAAGGACCTGCCGCGGCTCGCCGGCCAGATCCGCGAGGCGATCGGCGATGCCGATGTCACGGTGTCCTCGCTTGGCGTGTTCGGCAATCCGCTGGAGAGCGGCGATGTCGATCGCGGCGTGCTGCAGGCCTGGGAAACGGTGATCGACAATGCGCATCTGTTCGGCGCGTCGATGGTCAGCGGCTTCACCGGGCGCCTGCGCGGCAAGAAGCTGACCGACAGCCTGCCGCGCTTCAAGGAGGTCTGGGGCCCGCTGGCCAAACGCGCCGCCGACAAGGGCGTGCGCATCGCCTTCGAGAATTGCGCGATGGATGGCAACTGGGCCAGCGGTGACTGGAACATCGCCCACAATCCGGACGCCTGGGAGCTGATGTTCAACGAAGTGCCCGACGACAATCTCGGGCTGGAATGGGAGCCCTGCCACCAGCTTGTCTATCTGATCGATCCGATGCCGCAGATCCGCAAATGGGCGCCGCGCATCTTCCACGTCCACGGCAAGGACGCGACGGTACGCTGGGACGTCATCCGCGAGCATGGCGTGTTCGGCAGGCTGCCTTTCGTGCAGATGCGCACGCCTGGCTTCGGCGACAGCGACTGGACGCGGGTGATCAGCGAATTGCGGCTGGCCGGGTACAAGGGCGCCATCGACATCGAAGGCTGGCATGACCCGGTCTATCGCGACGATCTCGAGATCACAGGGCAGGTGCGGGCGCTGGAATATCTGAAGCAATGCCGGGGAGGCGCCAGCTACCTGCCGAACCCAGCGTGAGAGCAGGCCGGAGAGGAGCCGGCAAGCAAGTGGTACTGCCAGCAATCATCAAAAGCCCCTCGGCTGACGAGGGAAACAATGGGAGGAACGTGCATGAGCATCGCGAAGAGAACGACACTTCTGCGCTCGACCGTCGTGGCGGCCGCCACGGCGCTTTGCGCCACAATCTCCACCTTGCCCGCGCAGGCGCTCGACGCCCAATGGTGCAAGGACGTCCATATCCGTTTTTTCGTCGGGGGCGCCGAGGGCGACGCTTTCGGTACCATCGTTTACAATGGCGCCAAGCAGGCGGCGGCCGATCTCGGACCGAAGGTCGACTACATCTTCTCCCAATGGGACGTTGAAAAGATGGTGCAGCAATTGCGAGAGGCGGTCGCGGTCAAGCCCAACGGCATCGCCATGATGGGCCATCCCGGCGACGGCGCGATCATGCCGCTGGCCGAGCAGGCGCACAAGGATGGCATCAAGATGATGTACCAGAACGTGCCGGTGCCGAAGGTGGTGGAAGCGTTCGGCGGCGGCTATGTCGGCGCCCAGCAGGAGCAGCAGGGCCGCGCGCTCGGTGCCGAGGCGTTCAAGCTCGGCAAGCTCAAGGCCGGCGACAAGGCGATCATGATCGGCCCGTTCGAGAACGAGGCCCGTGGCGCGCGCGAGCGCGGCACGGTGGCGGCGCTCAAGGAGGCCGGCGTCGAAGTCATCCAGCTGTCGTCGCCGCCAAGTGGCGAATGGGCGTCCGATCCCAATCTGGCGATTCCGGTGATCACCGCGGCACTGCTCAACAATCCCGACGTCAAGGCGGTCGGTTATCCCGGCGGGCAGATGCTCGGCAATGTTCCCACCTACATGCAGGCGGCGGGACGCAAGGCGGGCGAGATCTTCAACTTCGGCTTCGACACCAGCCCTCAGATCGTCGAGGGTTTCAAGGGCGGCTGGGTGCAGCTGACGGCCGACCAGCAGCCGTTCCTGCAAGGCTATCTGCCGATCCTCAGCCTCTGCCAGCAGGTGGTGCTCGGCCTGGCGCCGATGAATGTCGACACCGGCGCCGGTTTCGTCACGCCCGACAATTACGAGATCGTCGCCGAGCTTGCCAAGCAGGCGCTGCGCTGACCTCCCAAGCCGTCGGCCGGGGTTCAGGCCCGGCCGGCGGAACCGCCGGCGAGAAGCCGGCACGAGACAATCAAGCGAGGACCGCCATGGCCGAACGTCTCATCGAACTGCGCGATATCAGCAAGTCCTATGGCCACGTCTATGCACTGGGCGGGGTCAATCTCAGCGTCGACCGCGGCGAGGTGGTCGGCTTGATCGGCGACAATGGCGCCGGCAAGTCGACGCTGATCAAGATCCTGTCCGGCGTGGTCAAGCCGACCAGCGGCGAGATCCTGGTGCGCGGCAAGCCGGTTACCGGATGGAGCGCGGCACGCTCGCGCGACGCCGGCATCGAGACGGTGTTTCAGGATCGGGCGCTGGCCGTGCAGCAGACCATCGTGCGCAACATCTTCATGGGCCGCGAACTCACCGGCTTCATGGGCTTTCTGAGGGTCAACAAGGAGATCGAGGAGGCGAGCCGGCTGATGCGCGAGATCGGTTTCACCTCGAAAGTGTTCACGCCGCATTCGATCGTCGGCCAGCTGTCCGGCGGCGAGCGCCAGGGCGTGGCGATCGCGCGCGCCATCTACAAGCAGGCGGAGCTGATCGTCCTCGACGAACCGACGACCGCGCTGTCGCTGACCGAGACCGCCAAGGTCTTCCATTTCGTGCGCCAGGTGCGGGCGAGCGGCCGCTCGATCCTGTTCATCGGGCACAACATCCACCATGTCTTCGACATCGCCGATCGCTTCGTCGTGCTGGATCGCGGCAAGGTCGCACTGACGACCGACCGCAGCCAGGTCAAGTCGGCCGAAGACCTCATCAATTTCATGGAAGACGTCGCGCACCCGGGCGGGTTGGCCGGACTGCATGACACCGGCGATACGGAGCAGGCAACGCGATGAGCAAGACCATGGAGCCCGATCTGCACGAGCCGTCCGCCGGCATTTCCCGGCAAGGTAGCCCTCAGAAGGAATGGAAACACCCATCCGATCACTGGATGCGCGGCTTCATCCTCGACAACCGCGCCTCGCTCGGCACGCTCGGCGTGTTCATCGTCATGATGGCGGTGTTCATCATCGCCAACCCGACGGTCTTCACCACCTGGTACCTCTACCGCTCGGTGCTGACCACGCTGCCGGTGGCGCTGTTCGTGGTGGTGCCGCTGGTCTTCGTCGTCACCTGCGGCGAGATCGACCTGTCGTTTCCGGCGACGATGGGTTTTGCCTCATGGGTCTTCGCGCTGGTCGTGCAGGCCGGCTATGATCCGTTCCTCGGCATAGTCGCAGCGCTGATCACCGGCATGCTGCTCGGTTTCCTCGTCGGGTCGCTGGTGGTCTATGGCGGGCTATCGTCGCTGATCGCGACGCTCGGCATGAATTTCCTGCTGCGGGGCCTGATCCAGATCATCAACGAGGGCAAGTCGATGGCGCTGACCAGCCTTGCCGACAGCTGGGCCTACACGATCTTCTCCGGTCAGCTCATGGGCATCCCGGTGCAGGTCTTCTGGGCTATCGCCTTTGTCGTGCTGTCGGCGATGCTCTACAACCGCCATCGCTTCGGTGCGCAGGTGAGGGTGGTCGGCGATAACCCCGACAGCGCCCAGCAGATGGGTATCGACGTCAAGCGTGTGCGGGTGAAGGTGTTCGTCTTCGTCGGCATCGGAGCGGCGATCGCCGGCACCTTCTCGGTGATGATCAACTTCACCTGGTGGCCGACAGCCGGCGACGGCTATCTGCTGCCGGTGCTGGCATCGGTGTTCGTCGGCGGCACCCCGACCTGGGGCGGCATCGGCACCGTCGTCGGCGGCGCTATCGGCGCCGTCACCGTGTCGTTCATCCAGACCGGCGTCGTAGCGGCGGGCCTGAGCGGCTTCTACGTGCAGTTCTTCAACGGGCTGATCATCATCCTGTCGCTGCTGGGGCATAAGTGGAACCAGGCGCGGTATCGGTAGCTCAGCCGCATTTAGCGCCAGTCGAATAGTGGTGTTTCACCCAATGGTTTCTCTTCAACAACCGGAGCCTCGGCCTGTTCTTTCCGATGTGCTGCTTCTAAAATAATTTTCGCGTCTTCTAGCGCCAACAGAAATTCATCGAGGCACTCGCGTAATTCATTTCTTGAGAGAAGCTCAAAGTCACCGCGGTTCCACACGAGGGGCTGGCGTTTCGCTGAATCGCCTTTTCCAACTTTTGGGAAGCAGAGAAATTCGCCAGGCGATTTCCTAAAATCGGTTAGCGAAAACACAGCATCCTCAAAAATCGTGGCGAGCAAACGCATTTGCCAGATGGTCAACGGGAAGTTTGCCCAACCCACTGTAAAGATAGGAACCTGAAGCCCATTCTCAATGATGGTTATGAGGGGCTTCACGGGAACGACAAGCCCCTTACCAACTCGAAATGGTTCAATTATTTCGTCAAAACACGGCTTGCCGAAGTAGCCCCTTTTTTCATCGTAGTCATAAAACGCCTCAACGTACTCGCCGACAATACCACGGCTATTTGCGCGTCCCTTCGACATTGCCGCAATCAACGCGGTGCGCCGATCGAGTCCATAGACAATTCGGTCTCGAATAATCGGCGACGCCGCAGAATACGTAGTCGTTGGAAAGCCGGTCACAAATCTAACGAGTTCTTTCGTCGTTCGGGCGCGATCCGGAAAAACATATCGGACCCAGTTGTGAGCGTAGGGAGGCCTGCTAAGTTTGCTTATCTGCACGAGCGTTCCTCATTAGTGCCGGGTTTGACGTAAGAAATATTGCTGGATGAGATCGTCGGATATCTCCATTCCAGGATTGCTCCTCCCCGAAGCATTATACACTAGGTCCCACGGCCCACCTTTTTCATGGGACATATTCACAAGTTTTGTCGCCCCCAAGCGCATGTATTTGTCAATTATCGGATGCAGGAAATTTGCATCAGGCCCGCTTATAGTTTCGTATACGGGCACTCTCTTCAAAGAATTTAAATCGAGCCTCGTGGCTCTTGTTCTAATATCGGCAGCTCCAAAAGATTTAAATTCCGAATATATCTCCCTAATTACTGGACCGTAGTCCCAAGCCTCGATCTTTGCTTCAATTAACGGCTCTCCAAAATTAGCTAGATATGTGGAATGCAGAAAATATATTATTTTGTTGATCTCAAGATTTGTAATCCCCAGCCCTTCTGCGTCCGCACGATCGAGCACCAAATTTGCAATATAACGTGAGTCGTAGGCCATGCAAGAAATTGTACCCTATTTGTTCCCGGATGTCAGGCAAATTGCAAATGCGCTCACACCGCCGCGACGAACCCGTCCAGCACGCGTTTCTGGCCGGCCTTGTCGAAGTCGATGGTCAGCTTGTTGCCTTCGATGGCGGAAATGTTGCCGTTGCCGAATTTCTGGTGGAAGACGCGGTCGCCGACGTTGAAGGCGGACGGCTTGTCGGCGACGGATTTGGCGACCAGCTCGCCGTCGATGGTGCGGCCCTTGACCGAGGTGCGGCCGGCGCCGTAGCCGCTGTCCGTCTCGCCATAGCCGATGCGCTCGACCTGATGGCCGGAGCGCGAGCCCCAGTTGCGGTCGGTGGCCTCGGTGCGGTTGGCCTGCGCGCGCTGCCAGCCTGGCGTCGCATAGGTGTTGGAGAAGGCGCCGGATTTTTCGGTGTCGGCGCCGACATTGTCGAAGCGCGAAGCGCCATAGGGGTTCTGTCTTCCCGCGCCCTGACCGCCGCGACCGGAGGCAAAAGAACCGCCGCCGTATGAATTGCCGTAGCCGCCATAGGAGTTGCCGCTTTCGGCGACCTCGACATGGGCGTTCGGCAATTCTTCGAGGAAACGCGACGGGATCGTCGACTGCCACAGGCCGTGGATCTGGCGGTTGGAGACAAACCAGATATGCAGGTTCTTCTTGGCCCGCGTCAGGCCGACATAGGCCAGGCGGCGCTCTTCCTCCAATCCGGAACGGCCGCCTTCGTCGAGCGCGCGCTGGTGCGGAAACAAGCCTTCCTCCCAACCGGGCAGGAACACGGTCTCGAATTCGAGGCCCTTGGCCGAATGCAGCGTCATGATGCTGACGGCGTCGAGCCCGGCATTCTGCTCGGCATCCATGACGAGTGCTACGTGCTCGAGGAAGGAGCGCAGCGATTCGTACTCCTCCATCGAGCGGATCAGCTCCTTAAGGTTCTCCAGCCGGCCTGGCGCTTCGACCGAGCGGTCGTTCTTCCACATGTCGGTGTAGCCGCTCTCTTCGAGAATGGTCTCGGCGAGTTCGGTGTGCGGCGTTGTTTCCAGCGCCTTTTGCCAGCGCTCGAAATTGGCAGCCACTTCGCGAAGGGCTGCGCGCGGTTTCGGCTTCAGTTCGTCGCTTTCGGCGAGCTTGGCGGCGGCTTCCAGCATCGGGATGCGCAGCGCGCGCGCCGTGTCGTGGATCTGGCGGATGGTGGCTTCACCAAGGCCGCGCTTGGGCACATTGACGATGCGTTCGAAGGCAAGGTCGTCGGCGCCTTGCGCGACGACGCGGAAGAAGGCCATGGCGTCGCGGATTTCCAGACGTTCATAGAAGCGCGGGCCGCCGATGACGCGGTAGTTGAGGCCGAGCGTGATGAAGCGGTCCTCGAAGGCCCGCATCTGGAAGGAGGCGCGGACCAGGATCGCCATGTCGTTGAGATTGTGCTTTTGCCGCTGGTAGGTCTCGATGGTCTCGCCGACGGCGCGGGCTTCCTCCTCGGAATCCCAGGCGGCATGGACATGCACCTTGCCGTCATCCGGCTCGTTCCGGTCGGTGAACAGCGTCTTGCCGAAACGGCCCTCATTGTGGGCGATGAGGTGGGAGGCGGCGCCAAGGATGTGCGCGGTCGAGCGGTAGTTGCGCTCCAGGCGGATGATGGTGGCGCCGGGGAAATCCTTGTCGAAGCGCAGGATGTTGTCGACCTCGGCGCCGCGCCAGCCATAGATGGATTGATCGTCGTCGCCGACGCAGCAGATGTTTACTTTGTTGTCGCTCACGGCCGTACGCGAGCTTCGCTCGCTGGCCTCCGCGGGGGCGGCCTGGCCGGCCGACGCCCGGTCGGGCTTGCGGCCTTCGGCCGATCGCACATCCGTCGATGTCGACGCGCGCCCGGCATCAGGCCGCTGCGCCAGCAACCGCAGCCACATATACTGGGCGGTGTTGGTGTCCTGATATTCGTCGACGAGGATGTATTTGAAGCGCTTGTGGTATTCCTTCAGCACATCCGGATTAGCGCGGAAGATGCGGATCGGGTGGCAGAGAAGATCGCCGAAGTCGCAGGCGTTCAGGGTCTTCAGCCGCTCCTGATAGGCCTTGTAGAGTTCACGGCCCTTGCCGTTGGCGAACGCGCGCGCGTCGCCCTCGGCGATGTCGGCCGGACCTTGCCCCTTGTTCTTCCAGCCGTCGATCATCTGGGCGAACTGCTTGGCCGGCCAGCGCTTGTCGTCGAGTCCCTCGGCCTGGATCAGCTGCTTGATCAGCCGCACGACGTCGTCGGTGTCGAGGATGGTGAAGTCGGATCTCAATCCGGCAAGTTCGGCATGGCGGCGCAGCAGCTTGACGCCGATCGAGTGGAAGGTGCCGAGCCACGGCATGCCCTCGACATTGCCTTCGCCGATCAGGACGCCGATGCGGATCTTCATCTCGCGGGCGGCCTTGTTGGTGAAGGTGACGGCCAGGATCTGCGACGGGAAGGCCTTGCCGGTGGCGAGGATGTGGGCGATGCGGGTGGTGAGCACGCGGGTCTTGCCGGTGCCGGCGCCGGCCAGCACAAGAACCGGACCTTCGGTGGTTTCCACCGCCAGCCGCTGCTCGGGGTTCAGCCCCTTCAGATAGTCGGGTGCATTGTTGTGGCCGCCACGGGCAGCCATGGCGCGCGCGGCAATACCCGACGGGGCCGAGGGCCGCGCATTGGGTTCATCGAAAAAGGGCATGTCTTCGGAAAAGCCGGACATCGCCCCGAATGTAGTGATTCGGGGGCGAAAGACCAGAAGTGTCTACGTTTTGTTCCGGCAAAGTGCCTGATATCGCCGTTCAGGCCTTGCAGTAACCGAGAGTGACGAAAACCGAACGAGCGCGCCTCGTCGGTCGTCATGGCGCCGAGACTGCTGGAAACCCTGATACAAGCAAGATGGATTGCCACCATGGCGTGTGGCCAACTTGACAGGCGCGGCGGTCAGGAGAAAGTTGTGTCCTGGGCAGGAACGATTGCGTCGGGCTGTCCTTGGCGTCGCAAAGCGCAACAGTCGAAGGAGTATCATCTTGGCTGTCACCACCACCTCCCTCGTCCTCTTGCTCATAGGCCTGGCGCTCGGCGGCGGCGGTATCCGCTTGGCTTCGCTGGGCGGCAGCTGGTACTATATCGTCGCCGGCCTCGCCTTCCTGATCGCCGCCTGGCTGCTCTACCGACGCAGATCCACCGCGCTGTGGCTCTACGCGGCGATCGTGCTCGGCACGCTGGCCTGGGCCGTCTGGGAGACCGGCTTCGACTGGTGGGAACTTGGGCCCCGCGGCGGCATCATCGTGCTGGTGGCGCTATGGCTGCTGACGCCGTCGGCGAGGCGTGGTCTTGCCGGGCCTGACGCGCGCGCGCCGCTCATCCTTGCCGTGCTGGCATCGCTTGCCGTCGCCGGTTATTCGATGACAGCAGATCCGAAGGACATCGCTGGAGAACTCGACACCGACAAGGTGATCCCCAACGCCAACCTCGGTAACAATGTGCCGGCCGGCGAATGGCACTATTACGGCCGCACGCAGTTCGGCCAGCGCTATTCGCCGCTCGACCAGATCACACCGGACAATGTCGCCAAGCTGCAACCGGCGTGGACCTACCAGACTGGTGACGTGAAGGGTCCGGACGACATCGGCGAGACCACCTATCAGGTGACGCCGCTGAAGATCGGCGACACGCTCTACATCTGCACGCCGCACAATTTCGCCATCGCCATCGACGCCGCGAGCGGCAAGGAGAAATGGCGCTACGATCCCAAGGTCAAGCTCGACAAGGACCGCCAGCACCAGACTTGCCGCGGCGTGTCCTATTATGCCGATGCGGCCATCGCCGCCGGCCAGCCATGCGCTGCCCGCGTCTACCTGCCGACCTCGGACGCGCGGCTGATCGCGCTCGACGCCGCCAACGGCCAGGTCTGCCCCAGCTTCGCCGAGGGCGGCACGCTGAACCTTCTGACCAACATGCCCTATCCGAAGTCGGGCTATTATTACTCGACCTCGGCGCCGCTGATATCAGGTGGCAAGATCATCGTCGGCGGCGCGGTCAACGACAATTATTCGACCCAGGAGCCGTCCGGCGTCATCCGCGCCTACGACGCTGCCACCGGCAAGCTGCTATGGAACTGGGATTCCGGCAATCCGGACCAGACGACGCCGCTGGCGGCCGGCCAGACTTACACCGCCAACTCGCCCAACATGTGGTCGACGCCGAGCGCCGACGAGAAGCTCGGCCTGCTCTATGTGCCGCTTGGCAACCAGACGCCGGATCAACTCGGCGCCGGGCGCAGCGCCAATGTCGAGAAGTTCTCGTCGTCGATCACCGCGCTCGATCTCAACACCGGGCAGTTGCGCTGGGTGCGGCAGACCGTGCACCACGATCTCTGGGACATGGACGTGCCGGCGCAGCCGAGCCTGATCGACATCACCAAGGCCGACGGCACGGTGGTGCCGGCACTGGTCGGGCCGACCAAGCAGGGCGACCTCTATGTGCTCGACCGCCGAACCGGCGAGCCGGTCATCGCGGTCAACGAAGTGCCGGCGCCCGGCGGCGCCATCGAGGGCGACCACACATCGCCGACGCAGCCGGTCTCGGATCTTACCTTCATGCCGAAGCCGCTCACCGGCGCCGACATGTGGGGTCTCACCATGTTCGACCAGTTGGCTTGCCGGATCGAATTCCAGGGCCTGCGCTATGAGGGCCGCTACACACCGCCTTCCGTCCAGGGCTCGCTGATCTATCCCGGCAATTTCGGCACCTTCAACTGGGGTGGCGTCGCCGTCGATCCGGTCCGGCAGGTGCTGTTCGGCATGCCGACCTATCTGGCGTTCAAGTCGCAGCTCATTCCGCGCGATCAGGTACCGCCGCCGGACGAGGGGCGCGGCAGCGAGCAGGGACTGAACCGCAACGAGGGCGCGCCCTATGCGGTGGTGATGGGACCGTTCCTGTCGCCGCTCGGCATTCCTTGCCAGGCGCCGCCCTGGGGCTATGTCGCCGGCGTCGATCTCAGGACCGGCACCATCGCCTACAAGCACCGCAACGGCACCGTCTACGACATGACCCCGCTGCCGCTGCCGCTGAAGGTCGGCGTGCCCGGCATCGGCGGGCCGATGATCACCGCCGGCGGCGTCGCCTTCCTGGGGGCCGCGGTCGACGACTATCTGCGCGCCTATGACCTGACATCGGGCAAGCAGCTCTGGCAGGCGCGGCTGCCGGCCGGCGGACAATCGACGCCGATGACCTATACGGTCGCCGACGGCCGCCAGTTCGTGGTCATCGTCGCCGGCGGCCACGGCTCGGTGGGCACCAAGCCGGGGGATTATGTGATGGCCTATGCGCTGCCGAAGTAGGGGATTGTTTCTGGGAGGTCAGCTTTTGCACGGGCGATCTTTCGGAACATCGCGCCGCCCCTCATCCGGCTGCCGCCACCTTCTCCCCGTATAGCGACGGGGAGAAGGGGCAATTCCTGCAGCGCTGGCGATTGACGAAACCATCGATGAAAGCGTCTTTCTCCCCGTCGCTATACGGGGAGAAATGCCCGGCAGGGCAATGAGGGGCAGCGCTACGCGGCGTCAGTAGCGAAACGATCAGCCAAGCCCGAGATGGCTCTTCAGGCTGGGCACCGAGCCGAGCACCTGGTTGGTCAGGTCGGGGCCAGCCGCTGCTTCGGCCTGCTGGACCAACGTTTCGCCGGCCTTCTGGATCTGCGCCAAATCGAGGCCGGATGCCTTGAGCGCGGCGAGGCCGTTGACCAGCGCGCCGGCTTTTTCACCCAAAACGCCGCCAATTGCGCCCTGCAGCGATGACAGGAAGCCGCCCCCGGCCGGAGCGGCGGCCATGACATCGTACTGGTGGGCGAGGTCGTCAGCGCCGGGGATTTTGGCGAAAAACGACGAGGCGCTTGTACCTTCCGCCTCGTGCTCAAGCACCGAGAAAATGGTGCCGACGACTTTTTCAGTCGTCGCCTGGTCGAGGCCTGCTTTCTGGGAGACGGTGTTGACAATATCCTGGACGTTCATGGCCTGACCTCAACCTTGGGTTTTCTTGGATGCAGGCTGGCGCTGGTTACTGCGGACCCTGACCATCGATCGCCTGGCAGAGGCGGCCGAGCGCAGCGCCAGCAGGGCGGCAGCGGCGAGCACCAAAGTGGTTGCAAGGACCGGGGTGAAGAAGGTCATGGGTGTTGTTCCTTCTGGTCAGATCGCGCGCACAGAGACCGCCGCCGGCAGCTTCCCTTATATTGTGGCAGCAGCATCAAGATTGCCGAAAATGACCAAAATGTGATTGCAGCGGGTTCTGCCGCATCACGGCTTTCGGGTGAGCACCGTCACCCAGCCGTGACTGGACCATGCAAGTCTCGACCCTATCTTGCGCCGCAACGAGACTTTCCGAAGCAGAGGAGCGCATCCATGACGAAAGCCGAAGCCAACACCAAGCCCGCCATCACTCAGGCGATGATCGATGCCTATGACGAATACACGCATCTGACGCTCGATCGCCGCCGCTTCATGGAGCAGTTGACCAGGCTTGCCGGATCGGGCGCGGCGGCGGCGGCCATCGCGCCGCTTCTGGGGGCGAATTCCGCCCAGGCGGCAATCGTCGCCGACAACGATCCGCGGGTGAAGGGTGAGGACATCAGCTATCCCGGCAGCGCTGGCGAGATGAAGGGCTATCTGGTCAAGCCGGCGGATCAGGCGGGCAAGCTCGGCACGGTCATCGTCGTGCATGAGAACAGGGGACTCAATCCGCATATCCGCGACGTAGCGCGACGCGTGGCGCTGGAAGGGTTCGTGGCGCTGGCGCCGGATTTTCTGTCGCCGCTCGGCGGCACGCCGGCCGATGAGGACAAGGCGCGCGACATGTTCACCAAGCTCGATTCGGCACGGACCATCGCCAATGGTGTAGCGACCGTCGCTTTCCTCAAGGGCGACAAGGACGGCAACGGCAAGGTCGGTGCCATCGGCTTCTGTTGGGGTGGCGGCACGGTCAACATGCTTGCCGTCAACGCGCCCGATCTCAATGCCGCCGTCGCCTATTACGGCATGCAGCCGAACGCCGCCGATGTGTCTGACATCAAGGCGGCCTTGCTGCTGCACTATGGCGGACTTGACGAGCGCATCAATGCCGGCATCGACGCCTTCAAGAAGGCGCTCGATGCGGCGCATGTCGAATACACGGTCTATGTCTATGAAGGCGCCAACCATGCCTTCAACAACGACACCTCGGCCGCCCGCTACGACAAGAAGGCGGCCGACCTCGCCTGGGGACGCACAATCGCCTTTCTGAAGGAGAAGCTGGCGTAGCTTCCGGCGTCGTTTCAGCGCGCCGGTTTGTGGAAAGCGACGCCGGCGACCACCAGCGCAATGCCGAGGCAATCGGTGAGGCTTGGAATCTGGCGCAGCACGATGACGCCGATCAGCGTCGCGGTGACCGGCAGCAGCGACAGCATCAGCGCGAAGCTGGCGCGCGGCAGCCGCGACATGGCGAGTTGATCGCAGATGTAGGGGATAACCGACGAGCAGATGCCGACGCCGATGGCGGCGAGCAGCAGCGGCGGTGAGAAAAAGGCCGGCAGCGCATCTCTGAAGCCGATCGGCAGCACGATGATGAAAGCGATCGCCATCGCGGCACCAAGGCCGGCGATGCCGCCGCCCGCGCCTGAGCGGGCCACGCGGTGCCCGAGCACGATGTAGCCGACAAACAGCGTGCCGTTGAGGAAGGCCCAGAACAGTCCCAGGGGATCGCTCGACCACTTGACGTCGATGAGCAGCAAGGTGCCGGTGACGGCGATGGCAAGCGCGGCGAGATTGCGCGGGGTCTTGAGGCCGATCACCGCGACACCGATGGTGCCGACGAATTCGATCGCCGCCACCAGCGATATCGGCAAGCGGTCGAGTGCCAGGTAGAACGAACAGTTCATCACCGCCAGACAGGCGCCGAAGGCCAGCAACAGCAGCCGGCTCGAGCGCTCGGCGCGGGCGAAGGTTCGCCACGGACGGGTCAGCGGTGCGAAGATCAGCGCGGCGGTGGCGATGCGCAGCCACGCCATGCCAAGCACGCCGACATGCGGGAAGAGCAGCACGGCGAATGCCGGCCCGAGATAGTGGAAGACGGCGCTGACGCCGAACCAGACATGCGGCGGCAGTTTTTCTGTCAGCCTGCCGAGGGTGGAGCCGGCAGCGGCAGGGTCCGCCGCGAGAGCTTGCGTTTGATCATCCATCGGATCAGTATCGCAGGCAAATTTGCCTGTTTATATGGGTGATGATTGGCTCTTCCTGCCGTGTTCCTCCCGGAAGCAAGGATTTTTTCATGAAACGCCTTCGGACTGAAAGCGCCGATCTCGATGCCGCGGATATGAAAATCCTGCGCTTGCTGGAAAAGGACGCGCGCATCAGCACGGCGGAGCTTGCGCGCTCGGTCGGCCTGTCGGCGCCGAGCGTGGCCGAGCGCATCAAGCGGTTGCAGGAGAGCGGCGTGATCGAGGCCTATTCGGTCAGGATCAACCCTACAGCACTCGGCCTGCCGCTGTCGGCATGGCTGCGCATCCGTCCGGTACCCGGGCAACTGGCTGTCGTGGCCGAAATCATCCGTGAGTTGCCGGAGATCGCGCAATGCGATCGGGTGACCGGCGAGGACTGTTTCATCGCGCTGGCTCATGTCGGCTCGGTGGCCGAACTTGAGCGTGTGATCGACCGCATCATCCCCTACGCGATGACCAACACGGCGATCATCCAGTCGTCGCCGGTGGTGGCGCGCTCGCCACTGGCAGCGGTGAAGCGTACGGTTTAGGCAGGCAAGGATTGGTCGGCTCGAAGGTTTATATGTGGCCGCGCTTCAGGCGGGCGCGCTTCAGAATGGTGCGCCAGCGGATCATGTCGAACGGGATCGGTTCGTTGTTGTTGGCAATGTGGAATATCTCGTTGTCGACGTTCTTGAGCGAGCGCCAGAAATCATAGTCGGTGATGCGCGGATCGGCGGCCAGCCTGTCCACCTCGACCTTGATGTCGGTTTTCATGCACTTCCCTCGAACCGGCTTCGCCGCGCCGCCCGCATCGCAACCCTGTGCGGACCGTTTTCAACCGCTCCGCTGAGTCGTTCAACGGCCCAATTGGCTTTGTTCCCGTTAAAACCTCGGTAAGGTTAACGCGGGCGCGGGGCCGCTTCAAGCACCGCTGCCAGCCGATTTGAAGGTTCTGCGATTTTAGGTTGTCGGTGTGCTTTGAAGCCCGGAACGGGATGGGCTTCGGCTTCGCCCCTATTTGCGTTTGATGCCGATCGAGCGGCCGGCGCGCTCTGGCATCGGCAGTGCCGAGTGGGCGGCGCGCATGGTTTCGACCTTGGCAAGCACATCGGCGGGGAAGGGCGCTACCTTCGGTCCGGACATGTCGACATGCAGCGAAAGCGATTCGGAGGTGGCGGCGAGCCAGCCGTCGACATGGCGGATTTCCTGGTAAACCCGCAGCCGCTTGTCATCATGGTCTATGAGTTGGAAGGAGACCGTGACCTTGTGCTCGAGATGCAACTCCTGCACGTAGCAAACATGGACTTCGGCCGTATAGATCGTGAGGCGGCGGTCCCTGGCATAGTTCGCCCCCATGCCCATTACGTCGAAGGCGTCGTCCGAGCAGCGGTCGAACAGCACGTTGTAATAGGCCATGTTGAGATGGCCGTTGTAATCGATCCAATCCTTCTCGATGTCCATCGGTCGGGAGACGAAGGGGGCGGAGATGGGCATCGAAACTTCCTTATGCTGGCGCTGGACAGAGCATGGCGGGTAAGACTACGCATCCATAATCGCACAACAAGGGTGGACGCTGGTCCATTCGCGGAGGAATTCATGGCTCTGAGCGACCTCAATCCGGTCGAACGCAACGAGGAAGGCATCGCCGCGGTGCTCGGCATCCTCAAGCAGCGGCTGGGCGAACGTTTTCAGACCGGCGAGGCCATCCGCTCCCAGCACGCGCACACCACCACCTATATTCCGACGCAGGCGCCGGACGGCGTCGCCTTTCCCGAGACGACCGCCGAGGTGCAGGAGATCGTGCGCGCCTGCGCCGCGCACCGCGTGCCGGTCGTCGCCTTCGGCGTCGGCTCGTCGCTGGAAGGTCACACCAACGCACCGGGCGGCGGCATATCGGTCGACACGTCGCGTATGAACCGCATCCTGGCGGTCAATCCGCAGGATCTCGACTGCACGGTCGAGCCCGGCGTGACCCGCGAGGATCTGAACCGGCATCTGCGCGACACCGGCCTGTTCTTTCCGATCGATCCGGGCGCCAATGCCTCACTCGGCGGCATGGCGGCGACGCGGGCGTCCGGCACCAACGCGGTGCGTTACGGCACGATGCGCGAGAACGTGCTGTCGCTGACGGCGGTCATGGCCGACGGCGAAACGGTGACGACCGGCAAGCGCGCGAAAAAGAGTTCGGCCGGGTATGATTTGACGCGATTGCTGATCGGCTCGGAAGGCACGCTCGGCATCATCACCTCGCTGACGCTCAGGCTACAAGGCATTCCGCAAGCGATCTCCGGCGGCGTCTGCCCGTTTCCGGGCGTCGAGGCGGCCTGCAACGCGGTCATCGCGACGATCCAGATGGGCATTCCGGTGGCGCGCATCGAACTGGTCAATGCGCTGCAGATGCGGGCGATGAAGAATTATTCGAAGCTCGATTATCCCGAGAGCCCGTGCCTGTTCGTCGAATTCCACGGCAGCGATGCCGGTGTTGCCGAACAAGCCGAGACTTTCGGCATGATCGCCGAGGAGAATGGCGGCGGGCCGTTCTTGTGGACCAGCGTTGCCGAGGAGCGCACCAAACTGTGGAAGGCCAGGCACGACGCCTACTGGTCGTCGCTGACGCTGCGGCCGGGCGCCAAGGGGCTGTCGACCGATGTCTGCGTGCCGATTTCGCGCTTTGCCGAATGCGTTATGGAAACCGAAGCCGATATCGCCGAGATGGGCTTGATCGCACCGATCGTCGGTCATGCCGGTGACGGTAATTTTCACGTGCTGGTGCTGATGGATGTGAACGATCCCAAGGAGATCGCGCAGTCGGAAAAGTTCGTCGCGCGGCTCAACATGCGGGCAATCGCCATGGATGGCACCTGCACCGGCGAGCACGGCATCGGCCAGGGCAAGATCGGCTTCCTGCGTCATGAGCTCGGCCATGGCGTCGACATCATGCGCACTATCAAGCAGGCGCTCGATCCCTTGAACATCATGAATCCGGGCAAGATATTGCCGGGAAACTAGGCGAGTCCTCCGACGCAAGGTTCACATACGGCTCATTTCGACCGGGCCACGATGGAACCGAGATCGGCCGCACTGCGAGGTCTGAAACGGTCCGCCACCTTCGGAACCGATTCATAGCTTTCACGTTGCGGCAACCAACGGAACATCGTCTAGCGGAGCGGTCGCCCATGAACTGGAAAGGCGTCTGGAAGAATCAATACGGGTCCATTGTCGAAATCACCGATGATGCGGACAATCGCATATCGGGATCGTTTCGAACCGCGCTGACGGATAGCGGTTTCCATGGCCAGGAAATTCCGATTTTGGGCGTCCACTGCGGCGATTGCATAAGTTTTGCCGGCGGCGGGAAAACGCCAGTCGGCGATGCAATCGTCTCTTATACCGGCCTCCTTCGGGAGGGAAAAATGGAGACGTTGTGGTTTGTCGTCTCGGATGTGGCGATTAAGGCCAGCGGCGAGGGCCAACCTGCGAAAATCGAAAAACTGAATTGGTGGCGTTCGATGTCGACCAGCGCGGACACGTTCCAAAGAAGCTAGTCCCAATGGCCAGCGAAGCCATTTGGCCTCGCACGACGCCGCTCTGGTCATCGCGGTAGGGCCAGCAGCGGGTGTCGACTATGTTCGCATGCGCCCAAAGCGGAAGTAAATCCCGGAGCGTTAGCGTGCGGCCGCAAGCTTCTCCTACACGCCCTGAACAAGGGTTTGCAGCATGGGGCGAGTTGGCGCGAAGAATGTCGTGCCGGTGTACGGCGTGGAGAAATCAAGCAGGCGGTCGTAAGCGCCCGGCGGCTCACCGATGTACATGCGCTGAAGCATCTTCTCGATCACCCAGAGATATCTGGAATAGCCGATAAAATAGGTGCCGAACTCTTGCTGCCCCGGCCGGCCGAAGGGCATGTTGTCGCGCAGGATGTCGTATTCGTTGCCATCGGCATCCTCGATGGTGGCGAGCGATTTGTGCGACTTGCGCGGCGCGGCGTCATCGTCGATTTCGATGTTGTCGATCTTGGTGCGGCCGATGATCTCTTCCTGGAGGGGTGTCGGGGTCCGTGCCCACGCCTGGAGATCGTGCAGATATTTCTGCACGACGACATAGCTGCCCCCGGCGAATTCGGCGTCTTCATCGCCGACGAGTGCCGAGGCCGGCAGATCGAGGCCGGTCGGGTTGGCGGTTCCGTCGACAAAGCCGAGCAGGTCGCGTGCATCGAAATAGCGAAAGCCCGAGACTTCATCGACGACGGTCACGCCGTCACCGAGACTGTCGAGCAGAATGCGTTCGAACTCGAAGCACATGTCGGGGCGTTCGGACCGGATATGGAAGAGAAGATCGCCCGCTGTCGATGGCGCCGAATGAACGGCTCCCTTGATCGGCGCGAACGGTTTCAATTCGAGCGGGCGCCGATCGGGAGAGAAACGGTCCCAGAGATCGCGGCCGATGCCCGCTATGCACGACAGTCGCCCGGAGAGGTCGCGGAACCCGACGGTCTTCACCAGGTCATCAAGTTCGCCGAGCACCGAGGCGACCTTGGCGAGCGCGCTCTGTTCGCTGACGACAGTGACGACAAGAAAGACCGCCGAAAGCGACAGCGGAGCGTCGACGCTCTGCGCATCGATCGGCACCCGGTCCCAGTTCTTCCCAGACATTCGAATCTCCGCTTTGCCGGGATTTGTTTCAGATCACCGGACATCAGGCAACACTGGATGATTTGCCTCTTTATCGACACGCGGATGCGGGTAGAGTGCGGCAGAATTTCAATCAACCCGTTCGGAGCTGATGCTCGCTCGCCTGTTCGTGATCTTCGGTGGCCTTTTTGTGCTGGTGCTGTGTGCGGCGCTGGTGGTGCCGTATTTTGTCGACTGGACCGGCTACCGCGCCGATTTCGAACGCGAGGCGAGCGCCATTCTCGGCCGCAAGGTGACCGTGCGGGGCGACGCCACGGCTAGGCTGTTGCCGTTCCCGTCGGTGACCTTCGCGAATGTCGCTGTCGCCGGTGGCCCCAACGGCCAGCCGGCCATGACCGTCGAGACGTTTTCGATGGATGCGGAACTGGCGCCCTTCCTGCGCGGTGAAGTGCTGATCTTCGACATGCGGCTGGTGCGGCCGAAAGCGACCATCGATATTGCCAATGACGGCACGGTCGACTGGGCGATGCGGCCGTCCTCGCCCTTCGACCTCAACCAGATCTCGATAGAAAAGCTGACGGTGACCGAAGGTCAGGTCGAACTGCGCCATGCCGCCGGCGGCCGCAGCCATCTGATGTCCGAGATAAATTCGACCATTTCGGCCAAGTCGCTGGCCGGCCCGTGGCGCATGGACGGCACGCTGCGGCTGGACGGTCTTCGCACCACGGTCGCGGCGTCCACCGGCAAGGCCGAAGGCACAGGGCAGATGCGGCTTCGGCTGAAGGCCGATCCGGACGCCTATCCGCTGGTCATCGAGACCGACGGCAATGCCGGCATCGTCAATGGGGCTGCCGTCTATTCCGGCCAGTTCAAGATCTCAAATCCGGACAAGAATGGCGCCGACAAGAACAGCGCGGAGCTGCGCGGCACCGATGGCGAGACGAAGGTCAGCGCCGGCAAGCCCGATCCGGGCTTTCGGCTGAACGGCAAGTTTTCGCTCGACCACCAGAAGTTGGGCGTCGACGAATTTCGATTCGAGACCGGGCCGCTCGACAACCCCTACACCGCCGACGGCAAGGCCTCGGTCGATCTCGGGCTAGAGCCCAGCTTTGCCATCGAAGCCAGTGGCGCTCAGGTGCAGCTCGACGAGGCGGTGGGTGCGCAAGCTGGTGCCGGGCTGACATTGGATCAGCGCATTGCGGGGCTGGAGCAGGCATTGCTCGATATGCCGAAACCGACCATTCCCGGTACCGTCGAGGTCAAGCTGCCAGCGGTGGTGGCCGGCGACACCACGGTGCGCGACGTTCATCTGTCCGCCGAGCCGGTCGATGGCGGCTGGTCGGTGAAATCGCTTGCCGCGACCTTGCCCGGTCGCACCACGCTGGAAGCCGATGGCATGCTCTTGCTCAACGTGGAGGGCCATTTCGGCTTCAACGGCTCGTTGCTGCTCGCCGTGGCGCAACCTTCGGGTTTTGCAGCGTGGCTGTCGAAGGACGTCGACGAGGCGATCCGCCGTTTGCCCGCCGCCGGCTTCAAGGCCAAGGTCGACCTCTCGGAAAAGCGGCAGGCCTTCAGTGATCTCGAACTGATCCTGGGCAAGGCGAAGTTTTCCGGCCGCATCGATGCTAGCCAGCCTGACGATGCCAAGCCGTCGGTGCTGATGCGACTCGAAGGCGGCGAACTCGATGTCGACGGGCTGGCGGCCTTTGCCTCGATCTTCGTCAGCGACAAGGGTGCCAATCGCTTTGCCGACCGCGACCTCGATTTCCAGATCAAGGCCGGTCCGGTCAGCGCCGGCGGGCTGACCGCCGACACGGTCGATACCGCACTGAGGCTGCGCGACGGGCTGCTCGAAATCGACCGGCTGTCGGTGGGCGGGCTGGCCGGCGCCTCGATCAGCGCCACCGGCAGGATCAAGGATTTCCCGGCACGCCCGACCGGCAAGCTCGACGCCTCGGTGGTTGCCGTCGACCTGAAGCCACTGATGGATGTCGCCGCCCAGCATTATCCCGACAGCGCCGTGCTCAAAGGACTGGCAAGCCGTGCCGCCGCCTATCCGGAGCTGTTCCAGGATGCGCGCGTCGACCTGGTGGCGAGTGCGGCGGACAATGGCGACGGCACCTCGGGCCTGGCGGTGAGCGGGCAAGGCAAGGCCGGCGGCTCGGCTTTTTCCGCGTCGCTGTCGGGGAAGGGGGCGGTGGACAAGCTTCTCGAAGCTCCGGTGGCGCTGACCTTCAACGCTAAAAATCCTGACGCCACCGCGCTGCTGGCGCTCTACGGCCTGCCGGCGCTGCCGCTTGGCATGCTGGGCGAGGCAAGCACGGACATCCAGGCCAAGGGCACGCTTGGCGGCGGCCTGGCGACGAGTTTCAGCCTTGCCGGCGATGACTTCAAGGCCGGTTTTGAGGGAACGATCGCCGACACCCCGCAAGGCCTCGCCGCCAAGGGCAAGCTTAGCCTCGATGCCGCCGACATCGAACCATGGCTGATGACATCAGGCATCGGCCTGCCAGGCATGGGTGCCGGCATGTCGACGTCGCTCTCGGCGCAGGGCGACTATGGCAACGGTCTGCTGGTGCTGGACGAACTCAGCGGCGCCATCAACGAAGCGGCGGTGTCCGGCGACGTCAATGTCGACGTCAAGGACGGCGTGCCGCATCTGGCCGGGGCGCTGGCGCTCGACGAACTCGACCTCGATCCGATGGCGGTGGCGCTGTTCGGCGATTCCGCCTTCCTTGCCGACAAGGAAGGAACCGATAAGAGTGGGGCGTGGCGGGCAACGCCGTTCAGCCAGAAATCCAATCTGCCGTTCACCGCCGATCTCGACCTGACGACGGCAGCGCTTGCCGCCGGCCGGTTCGCCACCGCCTATGATGCCGCCTTTTCGCTCAAGCTCGACCAGGAAGGCATCCGCGTTTCGGATCTGAAGGCGAAATTGCTGGGCGGGGCGCTGACCGGCCTGTTCGAGCTGAAGAACAATGACGGCACCGGCCTTTTCACCGGCCAGATGAAACTGGCTGGCGCCGACTTGGCGACCATGCTGCCGGATGCCGGCATCAGCGGCAATGGCGATTTCTCGGCGGCGCTGTCAAGCAGCGGCAAATCGGTCGAAGGAATGGTGGCCGCCTTGTCTGGCTCCGGTACGGCGGCGTTGAGGGGCTTGCAGGTCGCCGGTGTCAATCCCGATGCGTTCAGTGCATTCCTCGCCAAGGCGGATGCGATCGGGCGTGACATCGATGCGGCCAAGACCGCCGGCTTTGCGCCTGAAATTGCCGCCGATGGCAGTTTTGCCGCCAAGGACACCGATATCGCCTTCACGGTTGCTGGCGGTATGCTCAGGGCACCGCCGGTCAACCTCGAAAATCCGGCGGCGACCTTGTCCGCCGACATCACGGCCGATCTCAATACCAGCATGATTTCCGCCAAGGGGACGATCGCCTATCGGCCGGGCGATGACGCCCTGGTCGGCTCCGAGCCGACGGTGAATTTCACCGCCGAGGGGCCCTTCGGCGCGGTGAAACGAGAGTTCGACAGCGAGCCGCTGGCGCAGTTCCTGACTCAGCGCGCGCTGGAAAGGGAGCAGCAGCGTGTCGAGGCAATGCAGGCCGAACTGCTCGAAAAGCAGCGGCTGCGGCGCGAGGTACGCTACTACGCGGCGCTGCAGACCGAACGTGACAAGGCCGCCGAGGAATTGCGCAAGCAGGAGGAAGCAGCGCGGCTGAAGGCCGAGGCCGAGGCGAAGGCCGAAGCGGACGCTCAGGCCAAAGCCGAGGCCGACGCCCAAGCTCGGGCCGACGCCGAGGCGAAGGCCAAGGCGGATGCCGACGACAAAGCCAAGGCGGATGCGGACGCCAAGGCCGCTGTTGAACGGCAGGCCGCCGACGAGGCGGCCAAGGCGCAGGCCGAGCAGGAGCGGCAGAAGGTGGAAGAGGCGATGCGTGTGGTCTCGCAGGAAAAGGCAAGGCTCGAGGCCGAACGCAAAGCCGCGCAGCAGCCTCCCAAGGTGGAGCGTGCGCCACTGCCGGAGGCCAACGGCAATCCGCCGCCGGCCAAGCCGAAATCCAATCCGTTCACGCTCGACAATCTGCTGAAGTCACTGCAGTAGGCAGTAGGCAGTAGGCAGTAGGGAAGGCCTTTCCGCCCCGAAATCGTTTCAAAGAACGAGCAGTTGCGCCCCGTCCGCCACATAGCGGGCGTGGCGGAAATCCCGGACGGTCAGGAGTTTGCCGTCCTGCCAGGCCAGCAGGATGAAATAGGATGGCCGGGCCGCTGGATCGTCACTGTCGCGGACGAGGACTGCCGGCCTGTCTTCGACGAAGCCCGGCACGAAGCGCCAATCCTGCACCTGGGAATAATTGTGGAAGTAGGTGCCGACCTCCTGGCGACCATTCAGCCGCGTCCTTGCCACCAGCTCCAGCCGCACCTCATCGGCCAGCATGTTGCGCACGGCGTCGAAGTCTCGGGCGTTGAATCGGTCGATATAGGCGTCGAGCAGCAGACGCTCGGCCGCGCTCAGCTTGGGGAGAGGGCGGTCGTCAGGTTCGTCCGCGAACCGACGCAGCCGGCCGCGGCCGCGATGCAGGGCCGCCTTGATGGCGGGGATGCTGGTGTCGAGCGTGGCGCTGATCTCCTGCAGTGAATAGCCCAGAACGTCCATCATGATGACGCTGCTTCGCTGCGCGAGAGGGAGGCGCATGAAGGTATGGAGGCCGGCCGCCGCGGCCTGACGGTCGACGGTGGGGTTTGCCGGGTCGACGATCATGTCCGGGTCCTCATCGGAAAGAGTCTTTTCGCGGGCTCGCCGGCGCAGGAAGTCGAGCGCCGCATTGTGAGCGATGCGGAACAGCCAGCCCTCGGGATTGGCGATCGGGCCGGCATTCGGCAGCGCCTCGAATGCCTTGGCCAGTGCTTCCTGCAGCACGTCCTCACCGTCGATGACCGAGCCCGTCATGCGGGCGCAGTAGCGGTGCAGCTTTGGACGCAGTTCGCCGAACAGGCGGCTGAAGAGTTCGCGTTGTTCGACGTCAATGATGATATTCATGCGCCTGCCATGAGTGCCGTGTTCCACCTACTGGTCGAGCATACGATAACTGCCCACCACGGTCATTTCCTCGCGCTGCGGACGTTCGATCAAGCGATCCCTGATGCCATTCTGAAAGGCCTCGAATGCCGCCAACCCGGTGATGATGTCGACATGGGCCTCGGTTTCCGTCTCGACCAGATGGACAAAGGTCCCGTCGTCGGAACGCCATGTCATGTAGCGAACGCCTTCCGGCGATTTTTCCCGCAGCTCGTGGAACACGGCCTTGACCAGCCGTTCATTCTCGTCGGCCCGTTCCGGTTTCGTCTTGTAGCGTATCAGGTGGCGTTTCATCGAAGTTGTTCCTCTTGATTGCCCGCGCCCAGCAGGCCGCTCATGTCCGAGACGTTGCGGCGAAGCCAAAGGATTCGGGATGCCCGGGAAAATAATTGCGGGTGCGCCTGCCTGGGAACGCCCTGCCGCAGTTATACGTCCGCGCTGCGTTTCGCCCAGCCCAGGACATAGAGCCTCAGCGCCGAGGACAGGTTGGTGTCGCGGGGCCGCGTCTCGTCGACCTCGGCGACAAGGGCGGCGAGCGTCAGCTTTCTGGTCGCCGCGATCGCGACGAGGTCGTCATAAAAAGGTTTTTCAAGGGAATAGCTGGTGCGGTGGCCGCGAATGGTCACCGAGCGCTTTTCGACCGCGCTCACGGCAGAGCGCTCATTGTTCGTTTTCGCCGCCGGATGGCTCGCGGCGGTGGCCAGCGACGAATTTTTCGGCCTTGTCGGCGATCAGGTGGTCGCGTTGCTTCTCACCTTTGGAACGGCCGTGCAACGCCCGGTTCTGGTCGGCAACGCGCACCTTTTCGCCCCGCGCCTTCTGCTTGCGGGCCTGGCGGAGGTTGATGATTTCGGCCATGGCGAGCTTGGCTTATTTCTTGCGGAAGGCGTCGAGCGAGACCACTTCGGCGCCCTTGGTGGCGGCGTCCGCCGCCGCGGGCTTCTTCTCCGCCTCGGCGGCGGCCTTCTTCTCGGCCTTCGGCTTTTTCTCGGAGACGATGGTCAATGGCTCGGGCGAGGCTTGAGCGGCTGGTTCCTCGGCCGCACCGTCCGTCTTGACGTCGAATTCGAGCTCGAAATTGACCGAGGGATCATAGAAGCCGCGCACGGCCGAGAACGGGATTTCGAGTTTCTCCGGCACGTCGGAGAAGGACAGGCCGACCTCGAAGCCGGTGTCGGTCACCTTCAGGTCCCAATACTGAAACTGGATGACGATGGTCATCTGCTCGGGATAGCGCTCGCGCAGACGCGACGACACGCGCACGCCCGGCGCGCCGGTCAGGAAGGTGATGAAGAAGTGGTGGTTGCCGGGGAGGCCGGTGCGCGCGACTTCGGCCAGGACCTTGCGCATGACGCCGCGCAACGCCTCCTGGGCCAGAATGTCATAGCGGATGTGGTCGTCGGCCATGTGACGGTAGGGTTCCATTGAATCGTCCGCATAGCTGTAATCAAGCTTTAGGGCGGCGTAAACCTGATATAGACCGCCACCGCACCGAGACGAGGACTATTGCCAACGATTTGATCGCTCAGGCGCTGGCGAGCGCGGTCTGCTTTTCAACCGGTATCGTGGAGCGGCGCTTGCCAAAGGCGCGCAGGAAGGTGCGCACGCCATTCGTCGCGGATTGCACAACTTCGTCCTCGCTCGGCGAGCCGCC
Organism: Mesorhizobium sp. M1396; assembly: GCF_040317725.1. Classification (NCBI taxonomy): domain Bacteria; kingdom Pseudomonadati; phylum Pseudomonadota; class Alphaproteobacteria; order Hyphomicrobiales; family Phyllobacteriaceae; genus Mesorhizobium; species Mesorhizobium sp. M1396. The sequence goes on from NZ_JAMYLA010000021.1 coordinate 94,572, forward strand.
AAGCATGAAGGTCGTCTGCAGTTCGGCATTGACGAGGCCAAGGAACTGGCGTGCCGCCACATCGGGGTCCTCGATCGCGAGGTAACCGCCATAGGCAAGGCGGGCAAAGCGGGCGGCGATCGCCGGCCATGTCCTGCCCGGTCCCTGTTCGCGCCACTCCGCAAACAGTTCGGGATAGCGCTCGCCTTCGGTCTGGATCAGCTTGCGCAGGAATTTTCCGTCGCGGCTGCAGATGCAGTTCTGGTTCAAGCGCACGGCAAAGCCGATCAGATCCGCTTCGAGATCCTTGGGCCGATCGGGGAAGGTGGCAATGGTGGCGAAGATGCCGGCATTGCAGCGCTCGGTCAGATCACGAACCACCGCGACGAACAATTTCTCCTTGTCACCATGATGATTGTAGATGGTCTGGCGCGAGACGCCGGCCTCGGCGGCGATCAGATCGATGTTGGCGCCGGCGAACCCTTCGCGGCAAAACACGGCAGCCGCGGAATCGACGATCGACAGACGCTTGGCCTCATGGCCGCGTGGCGGGAAAGTGTCAGGAGAAACGTGCAGCTTCATTAAGATCTATATAGAGGTGATTGACGAATTAGACAAGACTGTCTAAATTTGTGGACATAACATAAAGAGATTTCGCCCGCTGAGACGAATAAAATTCGCTCTTGGGTGTCGGAATCTCATGGGATGGAACGTCCTAGGTTAGACGTCGCCTGGCGGCGGCAACCAGACTTGAAAGAAGCCTATATCATGAGTCCCAAATTCCTCCGCATAGCGGTCGTGCTCGGCCTGTTGTCCGCCATCGGCCCGTTCGCCATCGACATGTATCTGCCCGCATTGCCGTCGATCGGCGCCGATCTCAACGCCGGCACCGCGGCCGTGCAGATGAGCCTGTTGATCTTCTTCCTGTCGATGGGCTTTGGCCAGATCGTCGTCGGGCCGATCTCGGACATGGTCGGCCGCAAGCTGCCGCTTTATGGCGGCCTTGCGCTGTTCATGGTCGGCGGCATCGGGTCGGCAATGGCGCCGACCATCGAATGGCTGATCGCCTTCCGCTTCCTGCAAGGGCTTGGCGCCAGCGCCGGCATGGCCGTTCCGCGTGCCATCGTTCGCGACCTGCACACCGGCAATGAGGCCGCCAAGCTGATGTCCTTGCTGATGCTGGTGTTTTCGGTGTCGCCGATCCTGGCGCCGCTGACCGGCAGCCAGATCATCGAGAATTTCGGCTGGCGCGCCGTGTTCTGGACGGTGACGGGTGCGGCACTGCTGGCCACCATCCTTTTGGCAACCTCGCTCAAGGAGACGCGGCCGGTGGAAGACCGCGCCGGATCCTCCTTCGGCACCGCGCTGTCGGGCTACCGCTTGCTGATGGGCGATCGCAACTTCCTCGGCCTGACGGCGATCGCCGGCTTCGGCATCGCGAGCTTCTTCGTCTATCTGTCGAGTTCGTCATTCATCCTGATCGATCATTACGGGCTGTCGCCCTCGGTCTACAGCGTATTCTTCTCGATCAATGCGGTTGCCTTCATCGGCATGTCGCAGATGACGGGATTGCTGGCCGAGCGGTTCGGCCTGCGGCGCGTGGTGCGCGTCGCGGTGACCGGCTATGCAACGACGATGGTGGTGCTGTTCGCAGTGATGGCGACCGGCATCGACCGGCTCGACGTGATGGCGGCACTGCTGTTCGTCGGCTACGGCTTCCTCGGTCTGGTCATCCCGACCACTTCGGTGCTGGCCATGGAAGAACATGGCGAGATCGCCGGTACGGCTTCGGCGCTGATGGGCACGCTGCACTTCGCCATCGGCGCAGTCGCCATGGGCGTTGCCGGCGTGTTCTTCGACGGCACGCCGCTGCCGATGGTGGCCGGCATCACGCTGTGCGCGGTGATCTCGTTCACGCTGGCCAAGGTCACGCTCGGCCGTTCGCGCGAAACCGTCCAGGCCCCGGCGGAATAAACACTCGCCATTCCAAACAAAGGGCCGGGTTCTCCCCACGGGTTCTCCCCGGCCTTTTTCATATCGATCCTGCCTCGGCGAGCACGAAGCGCAACCGCTCCTCGACCGGTGCCGAAGGTAGCGGGACCAGTTCGTAGCCAAGTTCCGTATAGACGCCGACCAGTGCATGACAGGTGCGTTCGGCCTCATCAGGCGTCTGCCTGCGCTCTTCATCCTGCGCGAAAATCTGCGGCCATGGGGGGCGGCGAAGACGCGCGGGCTGGAGCGGAAACGTTTCGCTGCGCAACTGACATGCTGGGGCACCGGCAGGCCGCTTAGCCTGAGATAGCCAAGCGTGTCCGGCACGCCGCGATCGAAGAAAACAGGGCGCCCGGTCTGTTCTCGCGCGACCTAGTACGAGCGCATCTCCCATGACAGCATCAACTCGGCGGCCCGGCGCAAGGCTGCGACCAAGGTGGTCTTGCCGGAGCCGGGACCTCCGGTCAGCACGAAGAATCGATCGGAATCGCTTTGCATGTTTTATCCATGGAGAGGCGCGCGAGGTGCCGCGCCTTGGCGGCTGACAGGTCGCACAAGGATTTGCCTGGACTGGGAGCTGCCGTTGCGCGTGACGCATATCGAAGGAGGAGGGGAGAAGTGGAGGTTTCTGTTGCCAGGTACCTCCGAACCCCGCCTAGAAGTGCGAACCCCTAGGGCTTGAATTGAAGCTATCGCACCGCTTACGCGGCGAGACGTGCTTCCGCATAGTTGTCATTTGCAACTACAGGTTTAGCCCGATAACGGTGGTACCATGCCGGGCAAAAGTACGATCTTTACACCTTCGTCGATCCTATTTCGCCCCCAGCAAAAACCGCTGTCGCCGACAGCGGCTTTTGGTGGAGGCGCCGGGTACCGCCCCCGGGTCCGAACGGCTTATTTCATCGCCCATTTATCACCATAGTCGGTCAAGCCGACAAGATGAATATAGTGACCCATCGCAAGAAATGAAAGGCCGCAATGGCACTTTGTACCCGTCAAAACCGCATCTCCAAAGGGTTGACTTGGGCGCGGTCTCCACCGAAGCTTTGCCACGGTGAGGAGTAGCCGACCTAAAGGCACAAGTTGCAGCAGCGCCACAGCCTCATCGATCGGATCCGTGGCGCCGACGAGGGGAATTTTGATGGCCGACTATCTTGCAGACGTGAAGAAATACGACGCTGGTGCCAGTGCGGATGCGGTCGAAAAGATCGTAAAGCACCTGGGCATCGCGCTCAGGAACCGTGATTCCTCGCTGGTATCCTGCACCGACCCGAAGGAGCTTGGGCGCGTCAGGGACAACTGGGTCGCCAAGAAACTCGGCATCAGCGACGCGGCGAAGGCCGATGCGGCAATCGAGAAGACTTGCAAGGCAATGGCTGCTGACAACACCAAGAGCCGGGTGACTTTTTACTACCTGGTCGCGAAAGACCTGGGCAAGCTCGGCTCCCTCTGAGACCTTTTGATAATTCTACTCTGGCAGCCGACTAGGGCCTGTTGAGATTCATCTGGAGTTTATCACGGCGGCGGCGAGATGGATGATGGCGTTGAAGCTCTGGTCGGTTTT